>JAFRKU010000065.1 GCA_017431585.1 bacterium
ACCGGCGAACGTATGTCGCAAAATAATATCTTCGCCAGCGACCAAGCTTATGCTCAAGCCTTAGGCCCTTTGATCACCGCTTGGCAACACAAAAATGACGTCGAAAGCGACATTTTTGGCACCGGACCTTACACCGGCAGCCGCAGCGACGACATCCAATTCTATCTGGCCGAAGACGGCGTCCACTTTGTCTTCAATGAATACGATATTGCCCCTTATGCCTACGGCCCCGTCGATCTGGTCGTGCCCTATAGCCAGACCCTGATTTCTCTCTAAACAGCCGTCAGCCGCCGCTTATTCATTAAGCAAATCTACAATTCGCTCCAGAGGTGACTGATGATTAATCTCGTCCACGATGGTTTTGGCCAGCGTCACCTCGTCGGTGTACAAGATGTCCACTTGGGTGCGCAAAAAGTGGTCCAGCGAGTCACGCTTGTCTGGTGTCCAGACGATCGCTTGTTTGCCCCGCGAGTGGATGTCTGCCAAAGCGCTACTGGTCATCGCTGACTCTTCCAAAGCGATCACGTCACCTGGTAGGCTCGAAATTTCCCCGTAACCCACAAAACTGACGTACACCGTTTGCATCTCCGGGTACACCCGGTCGGCGTACTCGATGGCCGGTCGCTCAATCGAGGTCAAATAAACCTCCCGCTCCATGCCGCGCTCCTTGACCATCGCCACCACGTCATCCACCATCTGCTCGTCGGCGGTTTCGCCTTTCAACTCGATAAAAAGCGTAATCTTGCCCCGCGCCGTGTCCAAAAACTGCTCCAAAGTCGCCGGCGGCTCGCACACATCTGGTTTCGAGCGCGCGTCTTGTAGACACAAGGTCTGGACTTCGGCCAAAGTCATCTGGGTGGACGACTTATCCACCCCAGTCATCCGGGCGAAAGTGTTGTCGTGATTGACCACGTAGTGCCCGTCGCTGGTCCGCTGGATATCAAATTCCACGCCATAAGTTCCCTGGTCAATGGAATATTGCAAGCCCGAAAGCGAATTTTCCACGCCTTCGTTCCCGGCCGCCCGGTGAGCCACCACCAGCACATCGTCCATTTCTTCAAAAATTTGATCAATATTGCTCACAATCAGCCATGACAAGGGCATCAGCAAACCCAAGCCCACCACCAGCCCCAACAGCCACCAACGCAAATGCCGGTGTTTGTCCACCACGAAAGACCGTTCCTGGCCGTCGCGATACGTCTGGTACACGTGGGTCAAATTCAGCACCAGCCAGCAGCTGCCGATGCTCGTTAAAATCGGGCCAATTATCGCCCCCGCTAGCGACCAAAACACCTCCCACCAGTCAGTTTGCTCCGGCCGCCAGACAGACAAAACCACCACTGGCACCGCAATCATGGTTATCAGTGCCAGCACCACTGTCAGTATAATTTTGGTATTGTATTTAATTTGTTGCCAGAAGATACTGCGCCAGTGTTTGGCCATCGTCTGGCGCGACCAGCGGCAGCTTTCGGCCAAAGTCTCCCCGTCTAGCAGCATGCCATGCAAACAAAACACATACAAACTCCCCACAATAAACAATCCCATCATGACCACAAAGTACACTGCCCACAGCCACGGCGTGCTATCGATCACCAACTGGATGAAATTAGGCAATCGGAATTGTTCCGTCAGAGAAATCGTCAAGTGCGCCCCCACCAACGGCGCCAGCAATCCAATGTAAACAATCAGCAGCAGGCCACGCCAATTGCCCAATTTTTTCAAAGACATCGCCGCCTGGACAAAAGTCGCCCACATCGACTGGCGCTGACCCCGCAGCAACTGGCCAGAGTACAAAATTTTCACGTTTAAATCAAAAGCTACGTACCAGGCTAGCAAAGCCGCGCCCAAAGCAAGAATTAGCCAGCCCCAGGGATTAAAAAAGATAAACGACACATCACTCCAACTCAAAGCCCGCCGCCCCGTAATCCGCATCACCCCGGCGATCACCAGTTGCAACCCTTGCGAACCAAGCAATAGCAGCACCGCGCTAGCCACCTGATAGGGCAAAATTGTGGCCAAACTTCTCCACAACTGACGAAAAGTCGGAACAGTCGGTTTTATTTTGTTGTTTTGTTCACTTTTTTTAAACACATTAATCCTCAACGTAATAAGCTACCAGCGTGTCACCTTTTTGAAAATCCAAACGTTTGTTGCGGAAAGTGATCCCGCCTTCACCGCCGACTTTCAAATGATCCACTTCTTGTTTGCCATGCATCATCGAGGCAATCACTGGTTCACCGATAATTTGCTCATTCCGTTTCAAATGCAATTTGTCCGCTTTTTTAATTTCCCCGCTGGTGAGCTTCACGCCGGCGATCTTAAGCCCCTTCATCTCAAAAATCTCTTGAATCGTGGCTTCGCCGGTCACCACTTCGTCAATAGTCGGCTCCAACAGCTTAAGCATTTTCTTCTGGATGTATTCGATCAGTTCGTAAATAATATCATAAGACTTAATCACCACGTGTTCAGCTTTGGCGTTTTGGACAATGTGCGGACTAACTTTTACCTGGAAACACAAAATTTTCGCTCCCGCCGTTTTGGCCATTTCAATGTCCGTATCGGTCACCTCGCCCACACTCGAAGCAATAATGTCCACACTGTCCGGATCGCAATTTTGAGCGATGGCCTCCAGTGTTCCTTGCGTATCCGCTTTCAAAATGAAACGTAGTTTTACCTTATCTTCAAAAGCCGACAAATCCAAATCAAACTCTGGCTCAGTCACAGCCTTCTCCTGCTCGGAGACAGGCACGTCGGTGATAATCGCTCCCACCGGCGGCACCTCTTTGAGGCCTATGATCTGCCCTGGCTCACCCGGGAGAAGCTGCTGGCGCATTTTACCCGTGTCATCAATGATATTTTTCACCTTGCCGCCAGACTCGCCCACAAAAATATCCTGACGCAGCCGCATCGTCCCTTGCTGGACGATGACATTAGCCACCGCCCCGCGGCGCACGTCTTTAGCTGACTCCACCACCACTGCTTGCAGCGGTGCTTCAGGTCGCGATTTCAACTCCAGTAAATCAGCCGTAATCACCAAAGTTTCCAGCAATTTATCCACGTTTTTCCCGGTTTTCGCCGAAATTTCCACCGCTTCCACGTCGCCGCCAAAATCCGTCACCAAAATTTCGTGCTCGGCCAGCTGGGACTTGACGTTGATCACATTCACGTCTGGCAAATCAATTTTGTTAATCGCCACCACCACCGGCACGCCAGCCTGCTTGATATGGCGAATCGATTCAATCGTTTGCGGTTTGACCCCATCATTAGCCGCCACCACCAGCACAACCACATCCGTAATCGCCGCCCCGCGCTCGCGCATCTGGTGAAAAGCCGCATGACCCGGTGTATCAATGAAAGTCAAGGATTTCCCCTGGACGTCCACTTGATAAGCCCCGATGTGCTGAGTAATCCCGCCGGCTTCCCGCGCTGCCAGTCTGGAGCGACGCAAATAATCCAGCAAAGTCGTCTTGCCGTGGTCCACATGACCCATGATGGTGATAACTGGTGAGCGTGTTGTCAAACGATCCTTTCTTTTTTCCCAAGCGACGGCCTACTTTAGCCTGGAATTATGCTTCTTCTGTTTGTTCACTTTTTTTACTCTTTTTCTCTTTTTTTACCTTTTTATCGGACTTTTTATCGCCATCAGCAATGTCACGGCTCAACACATTTTCGCTCGTGTCTTTGTCCACTTGCGCTTGCGCCCGAGCCACAATCGCTGCCTTGGTCTGCGCGTCAATATCGTCACAATTCTCCAGCCGGTTTTGGAAGCGCAAAATGTCATTGCTATTGGTCAGTTTCAAATTCACCAACCGCTCGCGCACTTCTGGCGCCAGCTCAAATTGGTCAATTTCATACTCTTCGCTGCCGGTCACTTGACCTTTAATTTCGCCCGCTTCATCCACCACGGTGATAGAAGCACCCACCAATTTCGCCGCCAGACGCACATTTTGCCCGCCGCGACCGATCGCCAATGGTACTTGGTCTTTGGGCAAGCTCACCCGAGCCGCTTTAGCCTCAGCATCATACTCGACGGTCATATTTTCTGCCGGCGCCAAAGCCGCAATGATCATCTGCACCGGATCCTCGAAGTAGGGGATAATGTCAATTTTTTCGTTATTCAATTCTTTGATGATCTCTTGCACCCGCACGCCCCGCTGGCCCACGCACGAACCCACCGGATCCACCGCCGCCGGATTATTACTGGCGACAGCCACTTTGGTCCGAATGCCCGCCTCACGAGCAATCAGCTTAATTTGCACCGATCCACCGGAAATTTCCGGCACTTCGCGCTCGAAAAGCAAGGCCACCAATTGCGCATCCGCGCGCGAAACGATAATCGTCCGCTTACCATTGACCTCGCCGATGCCTTTGATCAAAACAGCCATCCGAGCGCCACTTTTGTAAAACTCACCCCGCATTTGTTCCACTGGCGGCATCGAGGCATTGCCTCGGCCGATATCCATCAGCACACTGTCGCGCTCCATCCGGAAAACTTGGCCAGTCACCACCGTCCCAATTTGGCTTTGGTACTCGCTGATAATCTGGTCACGCTCGGCGTCACGCATCCGTTGCAAAATGATTTGTTTGGCCAATTGGGCCGCAATCCGCCCAAATCCAGGCGGGGTCACCTCTGTGATTTTCTTGTCGTCATAGCTTTCGTCTTCTTCCACATCTGGCTGGAGGCGGGGAGCACACAAAATTTTCATCGCTCCGCTGTCTCGATCCACTTGCGCCCAATAGTAAAATTTCGGATCCAAAGGTTCATCGGTTTCGCCGCCCACTTGTTTGCGATATGCCCCCAGCAAACCGGCTTCGATAGCCTGGTAGACTTGCTCGGCGTCAATTTTGCGCTCGGCGCAAATTTGCGCAATCGCACTGCTAAATTCACTTCTGTGGGCGCGCGCGGCGCGGGCTTTAGTTCTTTGATCCATGGTCTTTTTCTCCCTTTTTCCCTGTAGCTTCACTTTTTAGCCATATTTTAGCAAAAACGGCCCCTTGTGTATAACAAGTGCCGGATCCACTAGCTATAATACATACTATTATACCACACAATCTGCTTCTTGTCAAGAGGCAAAATTGGTGTATAATAAGAGACACATGCGGAAAAAATCTTTGTCTTATTTACTCAAGTCAGCCACCATCTGGAGCGTGTTTTTTCTGTCTGGAGCCGCCGTTTTTCCACCCGCTGCCGTCCGCGCCGCCTGGACAGAAGGAGTTTGTGTGGGTGCCAGCGGCACTCTCTCGGCCGATGTAGCCACTATCCAAGGCATCACTTGTCTGCTAAGCAATGTGGTCTCCGCTGCCATGCAACTTTTCGGCATCGTCGGCTTTTGTATGTTTGTTTACGGCAGTTTCAAGCTCATGACCTCCGCTGGCCGCCCTGATGATTTTTCCACGGCCAAAAACACCTTCACCTTCGTGGTTTTGGGCTTCATTATTGCCTTATCATCGCTGCTAATTGTTAATATTATTCAGGATTTCACTGGTATAGAGGGTCTCCTCAATATTCAATTCCTCAGCCCCTCCAACCCCAATGATATCCCTGGAGTATGATGATAAAAAACCAAGACTGGCACCAGTGGCTCCACTTCGGCTCTCGCATTTGGCGCGGGTTGTTGTTTTTAGGCCTCGCTTTTCTGGTTTTACCCTTGCACGCCCAGTCACCAGAGCCCAGCGAGTTGTCCGTCCGCCAAGAAACCATTTTGGCCAGCGATTACCAGGGTCTCAATCAGCAGCTCGTTACTCGCCTGGCCGCCGATTATCCCGGCAGCTACCGCCAAATTTTAAGCGCCTATCAGGATACATTCGCCAGCCTGCGTACCCAACATCCCGATGTAGCCGTCAATATTTTGTCACGCTTGGCCCTAGATCACGCTGGAGATCTGGACGCTGCCACCACCGATTTGCGCACTTATCAAGAAATTTTAGACAATTTATTCGTTCGCTACCCGCACACCTACGATATCATCCTGGACAAAGTCGCCTATGACGCCCACGGCAGCCTCATCACCGGTATTTCCGTCATGAACGCTATTGAGCAACAAACCGATAGCCTACAAGAACGCTACGGCTTCAATTATCTGGCTACCCAAGTCTTGGCCGCTTACAACGCCACCAATGATGACAACGGCGAGCAGCTTTTGGCCCAGGCCAACCAACTCACCGCTAGCATCAAAACCTACCGCGAGCAACTAGGCCTCCAATTCCACTCCGCCCAGATCGCCGGCGCACTGGATTTAGTCGGCGAATTAGGCTACCTCGGCGACGACCCGGCCACCATTGATGCCTATATTCACACCCTCACCGCCAATATCGCCTTAGGCGGCGCCAGCGGCGAAACCATCGCCTTGGGTGAAATTTTTACCCCGCTGAATATCCCCATCCATACCCAGAAAATATACGCCAGTTTGAAACGCTGGTATACCGAACAAGGTATCATCGATGAAGATGGTTTATTTATCGTTGAAGTTGACGATGCAGAAAAATTGTCAGATCTGCCAGAAAACGTTAATTTGATCACAAAATTTGATCAAAAACGCGGCCGCTTGGTTCACGCCGTTCAAGCCGACGAACCAGACAATTTGGAATTGTTGCTCCGCTGGGCCGACGGCGGCAGTCCCGACGCTTTCCTCAATGCCGTTACCGATGGCCAATACACCAAAGTCAAAAATGCCTACGATGCTTTTAATCGTACCTGGGCCAATATCCGCAACGGCGGTCAATTTTCCTCCATGTTTAATGCCAGCACCCTCAAGCAAATGTTATTCGATAGCCTCACTGAAACCGAATTTTACCAAAAAGTCAACCGCCAAATTCAACCCGTCAAAGACGCCATCCGCATTTTGCAAAGTGACCAAAGCAAAATGGACACAATCAAAGATTTGCTGGCCACTTTTGACGAAACCAAAGGCATTGCCGCCGATATCGGCAGCGTCCAAAAATTGGCCGCCAATTTGAGCGTCGGTAGCGACGGCTTCAGTTTGAGCGATTTAAGCGGCAAAGTCGACTCTCTGATGACTTGGGTCAAAGAATACAACCAACGCGGTCAGCAAGACCAGCAACTCAATACCAAACTCCAAGAAATGCAAGCCATCAGCGACGAGCCCGGCGATTCCCTGGACAAACAGCAGCGCCTGGCCGCCAAAATCATGGAAATCAAACAAATCACCAATCAAGGCCAAGCCTTGTATGACGCCGCCAATCAAATTTCCGATCTCCAGTGGCGACTCAATGATTTCGGCGACGTCCGCACCATTGCCCGCAATTTAAGCAAAATCAAAACCATTCTCACCAATACCAAAATCGACCAATTGCAGCGCTACGCCGGCGCTTTAGACGATTTAGTCTACTACGCCAATCAAGGCGCCGAGTGGGCCGATTTAATCGAAAACGCTTCCAACCTCAATATCAACGATTTACGCAGCTACGCCAGCAGCGCCAAAAGCATTCGCTCCATCATGCTCAAATTCCAGGAATTGGCCGGGCTGGACGACAGCCTCAATGGTTTGGCTGATTTCGTTGGCAACACCGGCAAATTTGCCAGCGATTTGCAAACCAGTATCGACGGTTACCACGATCTGGCTGGCTATATTAACCGGATCGACAGCATCGATGACGCCTTGCGCAACGCCAATAATATCGCCAGCAGTCTCCAAAGCATGGCTACTGTGCTCCAATATATTCCTGGCGCCAATAACTTCATCGCTCAACTTGGTGCCAATCGCGCTTTCCAAAGTTTCCTCAACGCCGGGAAAACCATTTATAGCGTGTATCAAGACGGTTTGAGTATTCAAAGAGGTGTCGATGATTTTATCAATAGCTGGGGTGGTATCAGCAACAGTTTTGCACAAGCTCTCAATGGTTTCACTGACATCACTCGCCAACTTAATGACGCCGTAGATGCCGTCACCAATATCCCCAATAAAATTGCCAATATCGCCCGAGGTATCGTCGATCGCTTCAATAGCATTCCCAAAATGTTGGAAAATTTGGCCAATGTCGATGACATTTTAAAAAATGGACTTGATGATGTCCAAAGAGTCCTAGATAACGCTCTCTATGAAATCGCTGGGATCGGCCAGGCTGTCGAAGACGCCTTCGATAGTGTCGGCCGCGTCGTTAATTCTATTAATCGTTCGCTCGCTAGCCTCGGCGAAGTTGGCCGGCGCGCCGGCAATGCTTTAAGCCGCTTTGATGCCACCGCCGGCGCCAATTTAGCCGACAGCCTGGATACCACCGGCTTGCAAAACACCCTCAAAGCAGGTTGGGAAGCAATTAGAGCCGCTTTACAAGCCTTCATTGACGCCACCGGTCTGAATAGTCTCTCCGAAACCATCAAACAATGGGGCAAACAACTCGAAGCCCTACTCCGTGACGCTATGGGCCCGCTCTGGGAGAGCATGCGACCGTTTTTCGAGCGATTTGAAGGCGTAGGCGAAGTTTTCAAAGGCGTCAGCGAACTTTTCAAAGCCTACCGCGATTTCACTCGAACTTGGAATGACTTTAGCGATTTATTTGATCCTCAAGGCTGGGCCGGTTGGTATCGGACGATCACCAAATTTACCACCTACTGGCACAAGATAGTCGATAGTGCTCACAACTTGTGGCGCTCTGTCAACAACCTGCTGGGTGGCGACGCCGACTCTGGCGCTGGTTTCTTTGAACAATTAGGTAAAGTCTTTGATTTTATTAACGAAACCATCACCAAGGCCAAAGAATGGCTGAAAAAAACCTTTGATCCCTACATCGAAAAACTCAAAGCCTATCTCAATCGTCTGCTGGAAATGACGGGCTTGAAAGCCCTGGCTGATAAGCTTATCGGTTGGCTCCAAGGTATCGCCGATTGGCTCGGTATCGACGTCTGGGATCTGGCCGACCTCAACAAAGTTTTGGGCGCGCTTGTCAAAAAAGCCGTCACTGCCTTTTTTGACTGGGCTATCGCTCAACTGGGCTTAGAAGCCTTCTTAGAAGGCTTGCTCGCCCAAGGTGTCGTTGGTGCCGTCTTGAAAGTCATCGGCATGGGCATTATTGGCGCCGCCGTCGGTAATTTAGTGCCTCTGCTCGGCTCGATGCTAGGACTCTATGGCCGCGACACCGTCGGTCCCACCTCTGGCGATAAAGCCGGCTACGTCAAAAACAATGTCCTAGCCTTGCAAAAATACAATACTCCCGAACTTTTCGCCCAGCACTTAGCTTACGAAGGTTATCAAGTCTATCACAACCAATATATGGCCGGCTCCGGCGCTTACTTTAATATGGTCCACTATCTCAATGACGTGGAAATGGGTCAATCCGCCGTGCCACTGTTGCGCAACGTCGACTACCAACCCAGCCGGCTCAATTCCGCCGAAACCTACTACGGCTACGGCGGCCGCCCCGGCGTCAACAACGCTCGCGATATGGCCGAAGAATCCGCCTGGATTTCCAAACTCACGCTCTCGGGTATGTGCGCCATGAAAGTCGCCAATCTCTTCTACATTCAAAACACTTGCGAAATCAACCACGAGCCATCCTGCGAGCACTTGTACAAAAACGCCCAAGGCCAAGAAGCCATTCCTAATTCCAACTACACCATCCGCTCGCTCATCCACGAAGTCGACGGCCACATCGACGATCCTATCAAGGGCCGAATGGATTTTTGCACTGATTTGTACTCCGTCTATTCCGCCGCCACCACCAGCGCCCAGATTGCCGCCGACGAGCGTCTCACCGACGAGCAAAAAGAAAAAGTCCAAATCCGCACCGCCATCGAAAACCTAGATTTTTACCTGGCCAATCAATACCGCACCGGTTACCTGGTCCAAAAAACCCGCATTTGCCCGGTCACCACGCCCTTCATCTGCGTCGTCCCCATTTATCGCTTCACCAACAACGGCTTCACTTGTGACTGGGACAAGGCCACCGATCAAATTCGCATCTATTCTTTCAAAGTGCCCGATCTTTTCACCAACAAAAACTTCTGTGACCAAAACGATCCCGACTATCCCAAGTCTTGCAAATTTGACACCGACTATTTCTATGCCGACATGCTCCACGAATACTACGATCCCGGCCTGATGACCCGCGCTTATATGTCCTCGCCCAGCCAAATGCAAGAGCAGCGCGCTGCCCTCACCCTCGAGCGGATGCTTTACGGCAATGCTGCCAAAGAAGCCACCGTCTCCGGCGATGAATCCATGCCCATCAATTGCGAAAATTGCGGCGGCAACGTCATGAAAAATGCCATCGTCAAACTCATCAACTCCCAAGGCATCTCGCCGCAAACCGACACCAGCAATCCCAACGGCCAAACCGAAGCCCTCGAATCCGAACACATCCACACCAGCGCCCAAAACGACGTCGAACCAGACGTAGACAGCATGGATATGTTCTTTGACTTCTGCATTTTCCCCATCAAGCTGGGCACTTGGATTCCTTTCACCGCTCAAGCCAGCATCGAGTACTACACCCTTTTGCCCATGGGCCGCGAAGCCGAATGGATCGAAAAATCCGTCGTCGCCCCCTTTTACAGCGAAGCTTCCTACCAAGCCCACCTCAAAGACGACCCGCGCCAGCGCCGTACCCTCAATATCACCAATTTCCAATCGCTTTTCGGCAACATTCCCACCGAAATCCCCGGCGCCGGCCCGATTACCAATATTTTCTTGCAGCAGCTACCTCTCTACCGCCCCGGCGACGAGCCATACGAAAAATTCCAGGCCTGCACCAGCATCCAAGACTATTTATACAGTCGCTGCACCACCCAAAATTACACTTCCGAATCCAAATCTTCCAAATCCAAAGACCCCGAAGACACCCGCGCAGATACCACCCCCAATACGACCAAATGTACCAGCGAACAATACACCGCTTGCAAAGACAAAGGCCAGGGGATGAATGCGGCTTGCGAATGTGTGGATGCCAGCAAGGACGAAAATCCGCCTACTTGCCCCGAAACCGCCGTGCGCGCCTGCGAGCGCAAATACGCCACCCACTATCTTAATACCCGTTGCGATTGCGTCGAATACTGCTCGCCCTCCGACGAAGCCAAATGTCAAAATTTAGGTGGAGATTTCAATCCAAATTCTTGCGAGTGTGAAAACGTCCCCGAAAACATCGCAGACGAAGAAGAAACCAGCGGCAACGAGCCAGCGGCCACCCCCACTCCCATACCCACCCCACCGCCGGCCGACGGAGAATATTGATATGCCCACCGTTCCACTGCTTGGTCTCTCACCTATGGACGGCGTCACTGATGCCGCCATGCGCTATATCACCGCCAAATACGGTCACCCTGATTTGATCACCACCGAATTTGTCAATGTAGAAGGCTGGCACCACGCCAGCCAGCGTCTCGCCCACGAGCTGGATTTCGATCCCATCGAGCAGCCCGTCATCGCCCAAATTTACGGCGTCACCCCGGAGTATTTCGCCGATCTCACCCGCGACATTGTCGAGCGCGGTTTTGCCGGCGTAGAAATCAATTTCGGCTGCCCCGCCAAATCCGTCGTCCACTCGGGCGCCGGCGCCAGCATGATCAAAACCCCCGCTCTCGCCGGCCAAATCATCCAAGCCGTCCAAGCCGCCGCCGGCGACTTGCCCGTCAGCATCAAAACTCGCCTTGGTTACGATCACAATGTCGCCGCTCAATGGATTCCCTTTTTGCTCCAATTCCACCCAGCGCGCCTAACTGTCCACGGCCGCACCCTCAAGCAGGGTTACACTGGCCACGCCGATTGGGCCGCCATCGCCGCCTGCGTCCACTATCGCGACCAAATTAGTCCCAGCACCCTTTTGTTTGGCAATGGCGATGTGCGCTCGCTCGCTCAAGCGAGCGAGCGCGCCGCCCAAACCGGCGTTGACGGCGTGCTCATCGGCCGGGCCGCTATCGGCAACCCTTGGGTTTTCACCTCTCAAACACCCGACCTGGCTACCCGAGCCCGCACCGCCCTCGAGCACGCCCAAGTTTTCGAACGGCTCAATCGCCAGCGTGACAAGTATTCCTTCGCTCCCATGCGCAAACATTTGGCCGCCTACGTGGGCGGTTTCGCCGGCGCGCGTGATTTGCGCGCGCGCTTGGTGCTGACCAACTCCAGCCTGGAGGTGGCCGACCTGGTGCAACCGTTTTTAGCCAGCCAATCGTGACTGTGGGGGCGCCCTCGCGCCCCCAAAAGTTACATTTTGTCCCCCCCCCTTACCCTCTTTGGCCCTTTTTTCATCCGCACCAAAGTAACCTATAATATTGCT
>JAFRKU010000066.1 GCA_017431585.1 bacterium
AAATTGGGTCTTGACAATCACCAAATTTGTGCGTAAACTGAATGTATGATTAAGTTTGACCAAGTCAGTAAGGACTTTTGCGGCGGCACAAAAAAGGCGCTTTGCGATGTCAGTTTTGAAATTGCCGCCGGTGAGTTCGTGTTTTTAACCGGGCACTCGGGTTGCGGCAAGACGACACTGATGCGCTTACTGTTGCGCGAGCTCAAGCCGACGCGCGGGGCGGTGTATTTTGACGAACAGAATTTGAAACATTTGTCGCGCGGTAAAGTGGCCAAACATCGCCGCCACGTGGGGGTGGTATGGCAAGATTATCATTTGATTGACGATTTGACGGTGGCGGAAAACATCGCGCTGCCGCTGATTATCGCTCGGCACAAAAAGAAAGATATCAACGGACGCATTCGCGAGCTTTTGGCACTGATGAAAATGGAGGGCTATGAAAACGTTTATCCAGCGCAACTGTCTGGTGGCGAGGCGCAGCGAGTGGGGCTGGCCCGGGCGCTGGTGACGGCGCCAGAGGTCATTTTTGCCGATGAACCGACGGGCAACTTGGATCACGAAAATGCGGTGGACATTGTCAATCTGCTCAAAAGTGTCAATGATTACGGGACGACGATTTTGATGGCCACGCATGATACGAGTTTGTTGCCGCTGGTGCCAAACGCGCGAGTGATGCATTTTGACAAAGGCTGTTTGGTGAGTGATACGGGACCGAAATTGCCAGAAGACGAACCGGACAACGAGACCAATGAGAGCGAAATGGAGCCGCCGGATGAGGTGGATGCAACCAGTGAGGAGATTGAATCATGACATCACCATTTTCCAGTTGGCAAAATTTAAAAAGTACGCCTTACCAAAGTATCACGGCTTTGTTTGTGGTGATCACGACTTTCTTTTTGGTGTACGTGTTGACGTGTTTTTTGTACATTGGCAACGTGGTGCTGAATTATTTTGAAACGCAACCGCAAGTGTTAGTGTTTTTTGAAAGCAAAGTTTCGGACGCGGAAGCGACGGCGGCGGGAGATTTAATCGCGCAACTGGATTATGTGGACAGTGTGACAGTGGTGGGCAAAACAGATGCTTTCACCAATTACCAGCAACAAAATGCCGATGAACCGTTGCTTTTGAGTTTGCTCTCGCCCGAACTTTTTCCGGCGAGTTTGAGCATTAGCGCTAAGTCGGCGGCCGATTTGGACAGAATTCGCGAGCAAGTGGACAAGCTGGACGGAGTGGACGAAATTGATTATCGCCAGGACGTGGTACATGAGTTTTTATCGTGGACACAAGTGATTCGCTGGTCTAATTTTGCGGTGTGTAGCTTTTTGGCAGTGCAATTTTTCTTGGTGATTATGATTATCACCACGATGAAAATCGCCAATCACCGGCGCAAAATTAATATCATGAGTTTGCTGGGAGCCTCGGGGCGATCGATTCGAGCGATTTTTGTCCGGGAGGCTTTGCTGCTGGGGATGTGCGGGAGTTTAATTGCTTTTGGCTTGAGTCAGTGGCTGCTAGCCTACTTGACGCCGGCGATTACCCAATTTTTGGGCGAGATTGCGGTCTTGCCATTGCCGGTAAATTTCTTGACTTATCAGTGTGCGGTGGGCACGGTGGTGTCCGGATTGATGGCGGCTCTGGCAGCTTGGGTGGCGACGTCGCGGATGATTAGAAAGTAGCGGGCGATGAACAAGTTTGTCCAGGTTGTGACCAGATTTTTCCTGGTAGCGATTTTGCTCGCTGCTTATACTATTATAATAGTACCCGAGACGCGGGCTGACGATTGTGAACTGGACTGCAAATCGATTGACAACGATGACGAGCGGGCAGTGTGTGTGGATCGCAAAGTGGTCTGCTACGAAAACAAAATCAAAGATAATAAAAACGAACAGAATACTTTGTCGGGCGAGTTGGCGTACATTGATAATCGGATTGCTTATCAGGAAGCGCAAATTGAAAAAACGCGGCTGGAAATTGTGCGCGCCGGCAAAGAGGCGGACATTTTGGAAGCCCGGATCAATAATTTAAGTGAATCGATGGAAAAGTTGGCCGCACTGCTCAGCGAGTTGGTGGTGACTTCGTACAAAGCCGAGCACGTGTCTAATTTGGAAATGTATTTACAAAATAGCACTTTCAAAATGGCGCTGGGGAGCAAAGAAGCGCAAGAACTGGCGAGTTTGCAAACGAGTAAGTTGTTGTTTCGCTCGATGCAAGACAAGCTGGACTACGATGCGCAAAAGCAAGAGCGAGAAAAATTGCAAGAAGAATTGGAAAAAAAGACCCAGCAGCTGAAAGCCCAGCAACAAAATTTGGAAGCGCAAAAGGAAAGCAAAGCGATTTTGCTGGCGCAAACCAAAAATGACGAAAAGCGGTATCAAAGTTTGCTGGAGGAAGCCAAAAAAGAAATCGATAGTTACAAGCGGTTTGCCAGTAGTGCCGGCGGGAGTACGTGTTTGAGCGAAAGTCCTGGCGGTGGCAGCAATGGCTGGTATTATTCACAGCGCGACCCCAGATGGTGCAAGCAGTATATCGGCGGCTCCAACATGACCGTGGGCGAGGTGGGTTGTTATATTGCCAGTGTGACGATGGTGCACAAGCGCTACGGGAGCAGCATGACGCCGAGCATTTTTGCGGCCAATCGCAATTACTTTTTTGCTAGCACAGCGATGATGACCAATCCGCCGGCGCCAGATGGTTATACGTATAAGCGGCTGAATTATTTTGATAAAGGTGTGATCGATGACGAATTGCGCGCCGAGCGGCCGGTGATCGTGCACGTGAAAACCAATAATGGTTACGGCGGACACTTTATCGTGCTTTTTGCCGGCGAGAACGGTAGCTATCGGATGCATGATCCGTGGTACGGGGCGGATTTGGAGTTTGGCTCGCGCTATTCAACCGGTTTGATTGATAGCATGCGGTTGTTTACGAAGTAAAAATAGTCGTGAACGACTATTCGAGAATGTGGTTAATTGGTGGCCAAAATTTTTTCCAAGGCCGCGACGTTTAAAATTTGGTGGGACACAAAGTGGCCGCGGTAAAAAGTGGCCCAGTTGTTGAACACCCCGGGAACGTTTTTGGCTTTTTCCAGCGAGTCAACGTGGACGAAATTGATAGGCACATTTTGGGCGGCGGCGTAGTCGCGCAACTGATCAATTTGATGAGCCACAAAAGGACAAGCGTGACTATAATAAATAGTCAGTTCGGGGTTATCAATGGCCATCCGTCGGGCAGTGTCGCTAAAACGCGGAGCGGATTGGTCGTCAAAGGACAACGCAAGTAATTCGTAGTCATTGATACTATCCACTACCCGAAAACCAAAGTGGACGAAAAACTTTTTCTCGCCCAAAAACGGTTTTTTCTTGGCGGCTACCAGCGTGCACAGGCCACTGAGTTTTTTCTTTCTGGCGTCGGTGATGGCGTGGTCCAGCAGCTCACGGGCGATCCCCTGTCCTTTGAAACTGCCGGCTACCCACAGGCAATAAATGTAGAAATAATGGTGGCCTACCACCGGCACCCAAGCGGTTTCGACTGGTTCGTATTCGATAAAAGTTTTGCCGCGAGCGTCGAGCTTGCGGAAAACGTGACCGTCGGCGAGCTTATTTTTGAGCCACTCCTTTTTGCAAGCCACGCCCACTTGGTGCTTTGGATCGCCGATGGCGCAACAGAGGTGTTCGCAAGCTAAATTGTCGGCATTTAAATTGATGTATTCGTGCATATATTTCGCCAGGCAAGATTCATTGTTTGGCAGAAAAATTACTTCATGCAAGTCTAAGAATGTGTGTATTATAACACACTTTTGACGAGGATCATTATTATTTTGCCAATTATGAAATCAGCACAGATA
>JAFRKU010000067.1 GCA_017431585.1 bacterium
GAAAGCTGACATGAAATTGCGTGTGCCAAAAGCGGATTTGTGTGGTATAATTGACTCTCTTTAACAAATTGCCCGATCGTCTAATGGCAGGACAGCAGCCTTTGGAGCTGTATATCCTGGTTCGAATCCAGGCCGGGCATCATTTCCCCGATTTTTGAAATTTTCGCTATACTATCGATCAATGTTTTTTTGATATTTTGTACAACTTTTGTCTATATTTGTACACAAAATGTGAACAATTTGCTTAGCCTACAAAAACAGTCGTGAACGACACTTTTTTGCGGGCACATGACAATTTCACGAAAATGTGTTATCATAGTCACAATACGGAAAGGATTTATGGCAAAAAAAATTGAATTAACTGGCCAACCGATGTATTGGCTTTTTGGTTTGGTGGTGTTGCTGCTGGCGTCTGGGATGGTTTATTTGATTATCAGCGGCCGGCAAAAAGTGCCGACGGTGGACGTGGCGACTTTGCAGCAGCGCCAAGGGGAAGCCGCGACACGTACGCCGATTGAATGGCAAGATTTTGCCAATGCGGAGGAATTTTACAGTGTGAAAATGCCGGCGACACCGACACATTTGGCGGATGAGTTGACGGTGAGCGGTCAAGCGATTGCCACTAGTGTGTATTATGCGCCTCATGATACGGATCAATACGTGGTACGCACGGGCAAATTGGCGACTGCGCCTAATGGCGACGATTTGAGCGATTTTTTGGTAGCCACAGCTGTGGCTCAAGGAACAATTAGCGAGACAATTTCGGGAAATTATGTGGCGCATCAAGGTTATCCGGCTTATGATTACGTAATCCGAGACGTGAGCGCTAATTTGTATCACGCGGGGAGAGTGATCATCAATAATGATCAATTGTACATTGCGGACGTGATTTCGCCGGACAAAGAGGGCGCAGAGGTGACGACTTTCCGCGAAAGTCTGACCATTGACCAACTGGCGAATTTTTCTTACGTGCAAGATGAGGAAGAAATTCCGGCGGACGCGATCTTTTTGACGCCTGAGGAAGCGGTGAAAATGGGTTTGCCTAATGCGGCTACACCCGAAGACGTGGCGGCGGCGCAAGCCGCCGGCGAATCGGCGACCACGGAATCGGCCACTGGAGTGACGCCGAAGGCGACGCCGGTAGCATCGCCGGTAACGAATGTACCATAAGGGCTGTGTTTTTTGGTAAAAACGGCGGGTTTAGGAGCTTAAAATCTGAACCCGCTTGTTTTTTGATTGGAGACCGGAGACGAGGATGACTTGGCTGGGGCGGACGTGAAAATGGTCGGCGAGCAAGTCGATGACGGTTTGATTAGCGCGCCCGCCTAGGGCGGGCGCAGTGGTGGCTACCTGCAGCGTGCCGTCGGGCCGGGTAGTGACTTGGTTACGGCGGGCGCGGGCTTGGACACGGACGGTGTATTCGTGGCTCATGGGCTTATTTTACCACGCGGCGGGGCAAAATGTGTGGTATAATATGGGAGCTTAACAATTGGGGCCCATAGTATAGTGGCAGTACGGTGCA
The DNA here is from genome assembly GCA_017431585.1 of bacterium. GTDB lineage: Bacteria > Patescibacteriota > Microgenomatia > UBA1400 > PJMF01 > RGIG2560. The sequence continues at coordinate 1,523 of JAFRKU010000067.1, forward strand.
TTCGCATTGCACAGACGTCAGTTCGATTCTGATTGGGTCCACGTGTGCTTTCTAGGAGGAGGTGAGGCAATTGACTATCGAGGTTCTGGATTGGCGGCGCACTGGGTTGCGAGCGGATCGGGAGGCGGCTTTGCGAGATGCCGTCTGTAAGGCTTGTTTGCAGCGTTATCCGACGTCTTTTGATGGTCACCACCAGCGCAATCAGCTATCGATGGAGGATTTGCTGCAAGCAGTGGCCAAAACGGTAGCCCGATACCAGCGCACGCCTTGGCCTTGGTAAAGGCAGCAGCCCTCGGCAACGAGGGCTTTTGACTGGGCAAAAATGTGACGGGGTGTTACAATAGACCCATGACGAGAAAACAACGAGTGCGACAAAATAACCTCTGGTTAATTTTAGCGGTGGGAGCCGGTCTGTTTTATTTAATGACTGGCCAGCGGCTACCGCTAGCGGTGAGCGA
>JAFRKU010000068.1 GCA_017431585.1 bacterium
TGAGGTACTCATTGAAAAGTTCCTCCACTCCGTCCAGCCTGTCGTTTATCTCAGCCGGTTCGTTGAGAGGTTCCCTGAGCCACTGCCTGAGTCTTCTGCCACTGTCCGCCTATCACGGCTTTTTCGGTTGCCGCCATTTTTCGCAGTGCAATGATTACCTGATTAAAACCGGCCAGACACCCATCGCGTGGTAAAAGTTTTGGCAATTACATGCATAAACAAAACGGCCGACAAATTACTCACCAAACTGTCGATAGCTATCTTAATCGGAATTTATACGATTTCCTAATGTGTCAAAAGCAGCAAAAGAAAGGTTAAATTGCGGTCAAGGTACTGAGCAGGATAAGGGAGTCGGACCCTCCTCTCCAGCTTGGGAAGCTAGCGTGCTACCGATGCACCAATCCTGCTTGTTAAAGATGAAGATATTATACCACACTTTGGGGCGATGGGGGAGGGGAAATTAAGTCTACGCTGCCACATTTTCCCACTTCTTCGTCTCCACTCGAAAAAATCAGCAAAAACACGGCTCAATAGCCCAAAAGAAAAGTCAAACTGCTATAAAACCGCTAAAAATAATAAATATTTCGAACTTTTTCGAGTCTACTCGAAAAAGTTCTTGACACCTTGCCGGCGATGTGTTATAATCAACCCATGTCAATGTTCAAGCGCGAGCTATATTTACAGCAATTTCGTCCGATGTATCACTCTGATCTCATCAAAGTCATCACCGGTGTCCGCCGCTGCGGCAAGTCCGTTTTACTCCGCCAAATCATGGCGGAGCTCGCGGACCAAGGCATCACCAGCGATCATCTGGTTTACCTCAATTTTGAAGATTACGCCAACGCCAAATATACAGACACCGACGCCTTTTACCAATATTTACGAGAGCGAATTATCGACGGCCAGCGCTATTACCTGTTTTTTGACGAAATTCAGCAAGTGCACGATTTTGAGCGAGTTATCAATTCTTTCCGCGCCACAGAAAACGTGAGTATTTTTATTACCGGCAGCAACAGCCAGCTCCTTTCCGGTGAACTCGCCACTCTCTTGACCGGCCGCTACGTGAGTCTGTTCATGTTACCTTTCACTTTCCGCGAATTTGTGGCTTTCCGCCAAGACACCGGTATGAGCAGCGAGCGGCTTTTTGATGAGTATCTGTATTGGGGCGGTATGCCGCGCGTGTGCCAAAGTGAATCTGCCATTGAAAAAAACTTATACATCCAGGATCTTTACAATACCATCGCCCTCAAAGACGTCATGGAACGCGGCCGCGTCAAAAATCCGCAGACCCTGAGCAAAATTAACCAGCTCCTGCTGACCAATCTGGGCAAAACAATTTCTGCCAATTCCATAGTCAATTATTTGAAAAACGAGCACCTAAGTATCGCTCCCGATACAGTTATTAATTACATTAGTCAACTCAACCAGGCGCTTTTATTTAACAAGCTAAATCGCTTTGATATTAAAGGCAAAACGGTCTTGCGAACACTAGAGAAACATTATTTGGCAGATTTGTGTTTTTTGCGCTTGCGTACCAGCCAGACCGAAACCAACCCGAGCGGTCGCCTGGAAAATATTGTTTGCAACGAATTACTCTCGCGCCACTACCAAGTTTACATCGGCAAAACTGACAAAGGTGAAATCGATTTTGCAGCCAGAAATTTAGCCGGTGAATGGTCATATTTTCAAGTCTGCACCACTCTCCAACAAGCAGCCACTCGCCAGCGTGAATTTAGCGCTTTTACCGGTATCCCGACAGACGGAAAAAAGATTGTCTTATCGCGCGATAGCGACAACTATTCCCAAGGCGACATCCAACACTTTAATGCGGTTGATTGGCTTCTGCGACCCGAAAAACAGGCATTTTACTAAAAGTTTTTCGAGTTTACTCGAAAAAGTCGGCAAAAAAGAGACTTGAGTGCAGCTTTTTCGCCTCTACTCGAAGAAATTGCCCGCCAACCATAGGGAATATTTCTCAAAAATGCTCGCAAACCGTAGGCAAACCCCAATTCCCACCCCACCCCCATTTATGTTATAATACCTCCATGGACAACAACCAAGTGCTCGAGCGGTTCATCCGCGACGGCTGGGCCGCCGGCCTCACCAGCTATCAAATCAAGCAAGACCTCATCGCTCGCCACTGGGAGCCGCACGTCATCCAGGCCACCATCGACGGCCTGGTGCGCGAGCGCGTCCGGCAGCAAGAAGGCCAACTGACCGCCCACGCCGGCCCCGACCTCTGGGCCCATCCCACCTGGGTCAGCGACGTCCCGCAAGACGATGCCCCAGACACGCCAGCACCTTTTGCCAATCCTTGCGCCAGTCAAACCCCTAATTATTGTGCGACACTCGATATAGACAAAAATACATCAAATACCGACAAAAACATTGATCAATCCGTAAATAATACGTTCGCACAAAATGACGAAACCCCCGAAAATTTTGCGACACTCGCTCCCAGCGCCCCAGCGCCCCAGCCACCTCATCACAGCCCCGACGTCCATTTATCTCGCTCCCAAAGACTGGCCCAAAGCCCCACCCGCCTTGATCTGAGCGTCACCATCCCCGTCCCCGCCGCCCACCCCACCGCCTTCGCCACCCGCGCCGCCAGCGCGCTTGCCTCCGCCCAAAACCCACCCTCCTGGCGCCACCTCTCCCGGCTCACTCACCGCGACACCCCCGAAGCCGCCGCCCAAAAAGACTTGATCACTCAAGCTCACGCTTTCAAATTGCTTTTCGGTCTGGTCGGCGTCATCATTTTGGCTCTCATTTGGCGATTTTTTGTGATAAAATAAGGTCCATGACCCAAAAACAGCAAACCCAATTTTTCAGTTATTCGCTCGTCACCCTGGTGGCCGCCGCTATTTTGGTCTACGGTCTCGATTGGTGGCAAAATCATCGCCAGACGGCCGCTTCCCCAGCATCATCTGATCAAATTTCGTCTAAAAATGAGCAAAAGGAGATTGATATGTCAAATTTAATCATCAAAGATATCCAAGTTGGTGACGGCGCTGAAGTCAAAAAAGGCGACACCGTCCGTATTCACTACACCGGGACTCTGGATAACGGCGAAGTTTTCGACTCCAGCGTCACTCGGGGTACCCCCTTTGAAGCCACTATCGGCGTCGGCCAACTTATCGCCGGCTGGGACGAAGGCATCCCCGGCATGAAAGTCGGTGGCAAACGCCAGCTCGTCATCCCTCCTGAGCTCGCCTACGGCGATCGCGCTCTGCCCGGTATTCCTGCCGGCAGCACGCTCACATTTGAAGTAGAATTATTGGATATTTTATAATGACAAATACCACCTACGACACCAATTTTGTCCGTCACATCGGCACTTTAGCTAAATTGGACCTCACAGATGAACAAGCCGCCCAACTGGCCGGCGAGTTTCAAGACAGTATGCCGGTTGTGGACGCCCTGCTGAAAATTGACACCACCGGCCTGGCTCCCACTTACCAGGTCAACTCCTTGAGCAATGTCACCCACCCCGACGTGGTGGACGAGGCCCACATGTTTAGCCAAAAACAGGCGCTGGCCAATGCCCCCCGACAGCACGACGGCTATTTTGTAGTAGAAAGGGTCATTGACCATGAAGCTTAATCAACTCACTCTCACTCAAGCCCTCGCCGGTATCAAAGCCCAAAAGTTTTCCGCCCGCGAAGTTTATGACGCTTGTGTCGCCGCCATCAAGGAAAAAAATCCCGATTTACACGCCTTTTTGGATCACACCGACGGTAGCAATTACCAAGACCGCGGCCGGTTTCACGGCCTACCGCTGGCTATCAAAGACAATTTTTGCACCCACGAATTCCAAACTCGTGCCAGCTCCGCCGTCCTCGATGGTTTTCACGCGCCCTATCAGGCGACCGTGGTTAATAAATTGGCCGAGGCCGGTTTTTCCTTTTTAGGTAAAACCAATATGGACGCCTGGGCGCACGGCTCCAGCACTGAAACCTCCGATTACGGCCCCACCAAAAACCCCCGCAATCCCGCCCACGCCCCCGGTGGTAGCTCTGGCGGCTCCGCCGCCGCTGTCGCCGCCGACATGTGTTTGGCCGCCTTAGGCAGCGAAACCGCCGGTAGCGTTCGCCAACCCGCCGCTTGGTGCGGCTGTGTCGGCTTCCGGCCCTCATACGGTCGCGCCAGCCGTTACGGCGTGATTGCTATGGCCAGTAGCACTGATTCACCAGGATTTTTAGCCAAAACCACCGCCGATGCCGCTCTGCTGACACCTCTGATTTGTGGCCCCGATCCCTATGATGCCACCAGTTCACCAGAAAAATTTCCCGATTTATCGCCACATTTGGCTACCAGTCTCAAAGGCAAAAAAATTGGCTTTTTGTACCTGGATATTCCAGGGCTGGAAAGCACCCGCGCCTACTATGAGCAAGCCTGGCGCGATTTGGAAAAACTCGGTGCTCAGGTTTCCGCCGCTACCGCCCGCGATCCCCAGGAAGCCATCGGTGTCTACACCGTTGTCCAACGCAGCGAGGTGGCCAGCAATTTAGGCCGCTACGACGGCCTGCGCTACGGTCACACTCGTGATCACTTCGGTGCTGAAGCCAGACGACGCATCATGCTGGGGACCTTTTTGCTCTCGCAAGGCTACGCCGACAAATACTATGTCCAAGCCCAAAAAGTCCGCACCCTATTTATGCAAGATTTTGCCCGACTTTTCAGCGAATTTGATATTTTGGTCTCACCCGTCTCACCCTCTTTTGCCAAAACTTTAGGCAGCAGCGAAGGCAACGCCCTTTTTGGCGAACTCGAAGACATTTTCGTCGAGCCCAGCGCCATTTGCGGCCTCCCGGCCGGCAGTGTACCTTGCTATCACGATCCCGCCACCAATTTATACCTCGGACTCAATATCATGGCTCCCTTCCACCACGAAACCGACGTCATCGAAGTCATGAGCGCTTTTGAAACTGGCACCCATTGGAATAGTTGGCACAATCAGGAGAAATAACATGTCATATCATCTTGTCTGCGGACTCGAAATCCACACCGAACTCAAAACCAAATCCAAAATGTTTTGCGGTTGTAAAAACGACCCCTTCAATGCCCCCGCTCCCAATACCTACACTTGCCCGGTGTGTTTGGGTATGCCTGGCGCCTTGCCGGTGGCCAACGCTCAAGCCATCGAGTGGACGGTCAAATTAGGCCTACTTTTGCACTGTCGCATCCATCACGACTCCAAATTCGATCGCAAAAACTATTTTTATCCCGACTTGCCCAAAGCCTACCAAATTTCCCAGTACGACCTACCTTTTTGCTACGACGGTTACGTGGATACCGAGTTTGGCCGCGTCCGTATCAATCGCATTCACCTGGAAGAAGACACCGCCAAACTCACCCACACCACTCTGAATAGCAAAAAAGTCACCCTCATTGATTTCAATCGCTCCAGCGTACCGCTGGTGGAAATTGTCACCGAGCCAGATATCACCAGTCCCGAGCAAGCCAAAGCCTACGCCAAAAAAATCCAGGAGGCCGTGCGCACTTTGGACATCGGCGATGCTGACTTGCAAAAAGGCCAAATGCGTCTGGAAGCCAATATTTCCTTGCAAACCGACAGCCAAAAAGCCGCTGGTCAGTTGCCCGACTACAAAGTCGAAGTTAAAAATATCAACTCTTTCAACTTCATGGCTCAAGCCATCGACTACGAAGTCAAACGTCAGTCAGCGCTGCTGGACCAAGGCCAAACGATTGCCCAAGAAACCCGCGGTTTCGACAGCACCAAATCGATCACATTTTTACAACGAACCAAGGAAAATGCTGCGGACTATAGGTATTTCCCTGATCCAGATTTACCAGTGATCCACCTGGATGACGCCCAAATTGAAGCTTGGCGGGCGCAACTGCCTGCCGACCGCGACGCCCACGCTGCCGCTTGGCAAACTCAATACGGCATCGAGCCCAAATACGCCGCCACCTTTTTAACCCGCGCCAGCACCAGCGCTTGGGCCGATCAATTGTGGGCTGCCGCCACAGCACAACAAGTCGACTGCAACAAACTGGCCAACTACCTGGTCAACGGCAAGCTCGCCTACCAGGAAACCGCCGAGCCACAAGCGATTGTCACCGCTTTCCAAAAAGCGACCGCCACCGCCAGCACCAGTGATGACGAATTACTCGCCCTAATTGATCAAGTGCTCACTGCTCACCCCGCCGAAGTGGAGCGCTTTAAAGCCGGCGACAAAAAGTTGCAAGGCTTTTTCATGGGCCAAATCATGCGCACCGCCGGCCAAAAACTGGATGCGGGACAAGTCAATCAGCTCTTGGCGTCGCGCTTGCGCTAGCCACCGCCGGGATCAGCCACCACGTGGTGGCTGCATACTCTTGCCAGCGCGCCTCGTCTATTTGCGCCGCCTTATCATTGAGGATATACATATCCGTCGGCGACTGATCGTCCACCCGCAAACGTGTGTACAGCCGCGGCAAATAGTCGTGTATCATCGCCCCCATGAAATCATTGTCATTGTTGCTTACTAAATAAACAAACTCTGGCGGCTTAGTTTCCATCGTTTTGACAAAATCCTCTCGCAGTGCCGGCACCGCCCAGCCCCAGCTGAAATGAAAGTTTTGCCGATCACCGAAAGGCACGCCCGCCAACATATTAATGTAGCCATATCCTTCCTCACCCGTCCACAAGCGATCCCCAGGGTCCGCCAGTACACCCAGCGCGCGCGCCACCGCTTCACTCGCCGCATAGCCAGCTTCATAATCCGCCCACCGCGTATCCGGTAGCCGCCACCAGCCGCCCGCTAGTACCAGCCCCAGTGCCAAGCCGCCGCCCACCAAGCATCGCCCCCAGCTGCGCCACATATACACACTCAGCGCCATCATACCCCACCAGCCCACCACTTGCGGATACAAATGAAACCCTTCCCACCACACCACAGGCGCTCGCCACACCCGCAGATTCAGCGTCGTCACCAGTAGGTATACTATTATATATGCTCCCAAGCTCCGCCACCGCCGCTGCCAGGCCAGTCGCCCAGCCGTAGCCACCAGTAGCACGCTAACAATTATCCACCATGCGTCGCTGGCCGTGCGAAAATGTGCCGCCGCCCAAAAAGGATAGCTCAGATAAATCCCCCACACTTGACTCAAAGCCGGTCCATCGTAAACCTGTCGCCACGCCGTCAAATAGTTACCAATCGTCCCCGTCCACCACTCGCCAGGCGTCACATACAGGCACAAAGCCGCCGCCAAAGCCAGCACCGTCACCACCGGCAGCGCAATCCGCTGCCAGCGCGCCCGCTCGGGCCAGACGTGCCACACGTAAATCGCATCCACCGCCAGCAAAAATGGTCCCAACGGCAGCAAATTAAACACCCCCCACCAGTTGGCCAGTCCCAAAAGCAAGCCATCGCTCCACGCCGGCCACTCTCGTGGTCGGCGGCACACCTCTGGCCACCACCACTCGCCCAGCAGCAGTACACACGTCGCCACCGCTGGCAAACACAAACTCTCCGCCAGCACGTAACCAGCGCAATACCAGTAAGACAAACCCAAAGTCGCCACCGCCACCACCCCGCCGCGCGTGCGAAACCGAACTATCAGCGCCGCGCCCCACGCCAGCAAAAACGCATTCATCGCTAGCCGAATATCGCTGATCATCACCAACATATTACTCCGGCGCGCCAGCGCCCCCACCAATGTCCCCACCAGCACCGGCAGCGGCTGATGAATAGTCACCACGTCCCGGTACAGACGCCCGCCGGTTTGCGCCAAAATCGTCCCCACCGCCACGTGATCCGTTTCGTCCCAAAAGGGAATATTTAAAGCAAAATGGCGTGACACCAGCAAAAATGCGGCCCCCAAAATTCCCCAACTTACCAACCACACCCCCAA
>JAFRKU010000069.1 GCA_017431585.1 bacterium
CATCTGGTTCGTCCTCAAGGCACAGCAACGGGCCAATAATGCGGGGGCCATAATCGCCTGTCTCAGCACCAACGATGACTTCGCCCTCCGCATAGAAGATGCCATATTCTGTTTCATAGTTAATCGTACCGGTATTCGCGGACGAAGAGTCAATCACGGTCAGCGACGCACCACCATTGACAGTGAAAAGCGCCTCGCCCTCAGAATCGACAGCCGTGATCGTCTTTCCGTTCAGATCAAGTGTGACAGCCTTGTCGCTGATCACATAACCCGCAAAGTTGGCCGCCTCAACCTCATTGGCATCAAGATCGTAGGCGAGCGCACATCATTCATGCACAACCGTGACATCGCCACGTGCACGCCGTCTATCGCCAGCAATGCCGCCGCCGCTTGGGCCAGGCCACGACGGCCTGGCCACGCCTCCCGCGCCAACCAATACATCACCACAATCGTCGCCGTGCCACACAGGGCGCTGGCCAGCCGGATCGTCCACCAATGATAGCCCCAAATCCGCACCGGGATACTTTGCACCAATTTTGCCAGCGGCGGATGCAACCAGTCAATCATCGTTCCCGCCCCGTACTCCGCCGATACCTCGTCCATGGTGTGCCACCATTCCCAAGCGCGCGCGTCGCCGCGAGCCATCATGTCTACCACAGGCGCGTGATACACTTCGTCAAACACGTAATCAGCCGGTGTATCAAGGTTTTTCAGCCGCAACCACCCGCCCACGGCCACGATGATGACCAAAACTCCCCATTTTCTCCACCAGTTTTTGAATTTTTGCACGCTAATCCAACCAATCATTCAAAGCCGTCGGCACGTAAACAATCACCACGATCATCACCACAAACACAATCGCAATCGGCAGTAAAACTTTATCTGTCACAAAAATTTTTGCTGGTGCTTCGCCTTCATTTTTTTCGTACATCAGCTGCAAATAGCGCATCACGCCCACAATCGCCACCGGGATGGTCGCCATCAACAGTTTTTCCGGGCGCAAAATCCGCGGCAAATTGGGGTAGAGGATAGACAAATTTTGTTCCGGCCGCACAAATTGGTATTGAAAAGTAAAAAGCGCGTACGTCAGCCACGTGGCCGTAGCAAACATCGAGCTATACGCATCCAGCAACCGCTGATTATACCGCCGCAAAGTCTGGCGCGTCACTCCCCGCAATTGCCCCGTCACCAGCGTCAGCTCGCTCTGGCGCTTGCACACCGCGATAAAAAGCGACGCTGAAATCACCGTTAGCAAAAACCACGAATTCAAATGAATGTACCCGACAGTTGCCCCCGCGTAGACGCGAATGACGAAAGCCGTCGCAATAAAAAGTACATCAAACAGCGGAATATGCTTGAAGTATAAGGAATAACCAATTTGCATGATTAAATAAAGCATGCACAAAAATTTGAAAAAAAAGCCCAAAGGCCAGCTCAGCACAAACACCAGTACCACGCCCGTGAGGCACAGAAAAAACGCCAGCGGTACGCTCAAAGCCCCCGACGCCACCGGCCGATTTTTTTTGAAAGGATGCGCCCGATCGGCCTTGATGTCAATGATGTCATTGAGCAGATAAATGCTAGACGCCAAAATGCAAAAAATGAAAGCCGCGTACAGCGTCGTCACAAAATACGGCAGCTGCGTAATCGGATCCGTGGAAAAAAGCAGCCCCGAAAAAATCAGCGGCGCAAACATCACTGCATTTTTCAACCATTGCACCGGCCGCAATGATTTCACAATCGCTGGCAAAAGTGGCGCACGCGCAGACATATACCTTATTATATCACGAAACTTCCCTTTTCCGCCGCCGGCTTATTTGCTTCCTCAAAGGGCTAAAAGTGTGATATAATACTTCACGGTACAACACTTCGGCGCCAATTTTTTCAATTGTCGCCTGACGCATAAAAATGGGATAAAACACGGTCTCTCGTGACATTTTGCCCGTTTTCACGAACGCGTCAAAGTGTTGTACCAGCGAGGGGCCGTGTTTTTGGCTTGTCGCTGGTACAACGAAAGGGCATATGCGACCAAGAGAGGACAACTGGTTACAGTCAGTTAGGGCGAGAAACATTTTACTCAAGACATCACGCACAACGCGTCAGCTCACTGGCGCCATGGTTGGTATCTTTGTGTTGATGTGTCGGATAGGTGTTTGCAGTGGGCCGCTTGCTGCGCAAGCGGCCACTATCCCGGCCGGCTATTTACCCTTTGGTAAATACATCAAAGTTGGCAGCGCCGATTACATCAGCGGTCACGAATTGGCGTGCCAGCCGGGCAGCGACTTTTGCGGCGCCCATGCCACTTGGAATTATCAAACGCAAACTTGCGAAGGCGCAAACTTAGGCTTCACCACTATGCAATCTTTTACTAGCAGCGATTGCAACAAATTTACCACCCCTATCGGCGACGGTTACACCCAAGTTGGTGTTCTCACTGACGAGCGCGATGGCACCTCTTACGTGATTCGCAAATACGCCGACGGCCACTGTTGGCTGGCAGAAAATCTTAAATTTGGCCGCAACTGTACGGCCGCTGATTTTCAGCCTTCAGCTTCTGTCACTGGCTATGTCGGTACCTATGATGACTATGCTTACAAAGGTATGTGCCGCGCAGTTAATAGTAATTACGACGGCTACCTTTACAATTGGGAAGCAGCCATGAACAATAGCACCGCGATTTGGGGCGTCGATTATGACAATCGCGCCAATGGCACCTCTCTGGCCACTCATGATATCTGCCCCCTTGGCTGGCACGTGCCTTCTAAAAATGAACTAATTACATTTGTTAGCGCCATTCATGGTAGTTATCCTCCTTATACTTGTTGGCAGAGTGAATGTTCCGTCTTGCATACCTTTCTCTATACCACTGGTTCCAATTCCTGGAATGCCACTGATAAAAGTACGCTAACTGGCTATGCCAATGGTACCTCGTTGTATCATTTCGGTACTAAAAATTTCTGGCAAAGTTCTTCGCCAGGAGAGGGATCCACCGCCACCACCAATAATATCGTGATGTCTTCAGAATCCGACAGAGTTTACCGCTCAGGCTCAAGCTATCGCTATGGCGGCTTCACCGTCCGCTGCCTCGCCGATTACTAAATTAGCGTTCCAATGTTTCAGACCAGTTAGCAAAATATTTGTTCGAATCCCTAGCGAGTTTCGCTAAAGTATCCTATAATATTGCTCCACGTGCGGCCGTCCAGGCGAAAATCGCGCTCCACGTGGAGCATTGCAATATTATAGGATACTCACCCTATTACAACTCCGGCCACCAGTCGCCCATGTCCGCCGTGTCCGTCAGCACCATCGCCACTCGGTCCACGCCCAATCCCATCCCAGCAAAAGTCCGTCCCGACTTTTGCATCGTCGCGATGTCCGCCAGCATCCCTTCGTCCAGCGGCG
>JAFRKU010000070.1 GCA_017431585.1 bacterium
ATCCCCCAACCCCATGGACGCCTATTCCATTGATAGCTATCGCCCGCCCACCACTTAATTAGCAGTCAAACGTCGCGACTGCTAGCAGACCCCGCCTGGAGGGTGCTAGCAGAGCCTGACATTTTAGCACCCTCTGCCTGGAGACTGCTAGCAATCATGCTCCACGTGCGGCGTTCCAGGCGAAAAACGCGCTCCACGTGCAGCCTACCAGATGTACACTGCTGGCTTTCCCCATATGGTATAATACGCTCATGTCGCGCACATATTGGCTCTGGTCGCTGTTTCTCGCAAGTGTAACCGCCGTCACCTTGTGGATCTGTTGGCCTCAAATTAGCGCTCTGGCCGATATTGCCTACCTGCAAGACTTTTACGGCACCTCCCAGTGGTCCAAGCCACTATCTCATCGCATCATGTCCGACGATTATTTGTATCAGCTTGCCGGTTATCGTCTGGCCACCGGCGCCGGCATTTTCACCATTAATCCCGAAGCGCCGCCATTTTTAAAGTGGCTGTACGGCTTGAGCATCATTTGGTATCACACCGGCCCCATGCTCAATGTAGTTCTCGGCACTCTCTGGTGGATCGCTATGCTCGCTTTCATTGTTCTCACTCTGCCAACCATGCGTCAGCGTTTTTTGGCCGCCACTTTAACCGTCTGCTCGCCACTCATTTGGACCCAATGGGGCGTTTGTATGCTTGATTTAGGCCAGTCTCTATTTTTACTCTGTCATCTTTTGACCTGGCAACTGGCCACTCGTTGCCCCCGCTGGCGCTATTTGGCTATCATGCTCGCCGGTTTGAGTTTAGGCGCTTTCGCCGGCTGCAAAGTGCCCTACTTTGCCCCGTTTATTTTTCTAGCCGACGCCATTTATTTATGGTTGAGCCGACGCCGTTTTTTTCCTTGGTTGGCCGATGTATCGCTCTTGCTCGCCGGTACTTTTCTCGCTTGGCTAGCCACCTATGCCGTCGCTTTTCTCAACGGTGACACTCTCGCTAGCCTCTGGCACGGCGAAAAATGGGTGCTCAATTTCTATCTTCACGCCGGTGGCGGCGTCACTTTCTGGGAACACACTCGCGTGTGGCTCGATTTACTCTGCGGTTGGTTTTTCCTGGGAGTCGATTGGTGGCGCGACACCGAGTGGACAATTATCTATCCTGTTTTCATTTTTTACTTGATTTACCAAGCAAAAAATTACATTTGTGCCCGTCGTTGGCCCGTTTTGACTTATCATTGCCTCTTGCTGGGTTTGCTTTTGCTGGCCCTTACCTTGAGCGGTTATTCGCCGCGTTATTTACTGCTTATTTTACCCTTGATTATCATTGTTGTTACTCCTCTGATGGCCCACTGGTCCAAAATGGCTATTTTTACCTGTGTATCAATTATATTTTGTCAGTATCTTTTCTGGCTTTTTCCACAACCCGACTCCTTTTTGCAACAAGCCGCCGTCAAATTTCAGCATGGTTTTTATCACGATTTACATGAGCTCTCCGTGCCAGGCAGCACTGCTTACACCTGGTCACAATTCCAACATTTGTCGCATCTTATCACCTATCAATCGGGATTAATTCGCACTGAGGCCGTTTTTGATCGCTCTTGGGTGTGGCCCTGGCAAAATCAAATTGTCGTACCTCTGACTCTTACTTATAGTTATCGAGACGGCCGACAAGTTACTCTTCAGCACCGCACCACGTGGCGTCGCTGGGGTCGCGCCTGGCAGCTGGAGTGGGACGACGCTTACTTCGGCCCGCAACTTATGATATAATACTCTTATGTCACCCCAAACACGCACTAGCTACAAATTAATTTTCGCCCTCGTTCTCATCCTCGGCATCATGTTCTTATCCATCTTTATCATCCGCCGCCGTCGCCCCCAACCTGTCAGCACTCTCACCAGCAGTCCAGACCCCACCTACGCCCAGCCCAACTGGCCCAGTCAGGTTCCTGTTACCAGCGTCGAACCCACCGTCATCCCTAACCCCACCCCCCGCCCCGCCGTCGAAGGCGCCGTCCTCGATCTCGCCGCCGAAAACCTCCGCTTTTACTTACCAGACGTCTTTTTAAGCGAAGCCGACTACGTCACCCAAATCAATTCCCTCGTCGGCACTCACCTCGCCTACACCCAGCCCACTATTTCCGGCACCTACAATTACTACTACTATGCCCCCTTCGTCACCGGCGATCCCACCCTCGCCGACAACATCAATTTCACTCTCTCCGTCTACACCGGCCGTTCCCTCGCCGAAGAACTCGCCAAAGACGAAAACCGCGAACTTCTCTCCGCCAATATCAATAACCAACTCTGGTACACCGGCCCCGTTACCGGCACTTTCGGCGAATCCTACCGCTACATCACCGACAACGACGACCGCCTCTACGTCATCACCCTTAGCCTCATCACTGACGACGCCGGCTACGGTCAGCAAACCAAAAACCTCCTCGACCATTATTTATATTTCGCCTACGTTAATACCTGGTAATTCCTGCACCAGTAGCGAGTACGATTTTTAGACGGTCACTTTTTCTCTCGCCGCCAATTTCCCGCCACGCATCCACCCTTTTTCCCACTTGACAAAGGTGGAAAACTATGTGTATAAATACACTCATGCCATCGCTCAATCTCGATGACCAGCAACTCCAAGCCCTCTGGGCCGAAACCTGCAGCGAACTCACCGCCCAAGTTTCCTCTCTCTCCGTGGACGCCTGGGGCAAAACGTGCCAGCTTCACTCCATCGACGATTTCGGTGGCGACAAATGGTTAGCCACTTTTTTCTCTCCTTCGTCTTTCACCGCCTTACAATTTGAAAAAACTCTCTCCCCGCCCGCCAAACAGCTCCTCTCCACCAAACTCGGTCGTCCTGTAGAAATCAAATTCATTTTCAATCTCCCCTCCGCCACCAATCAGCCATCCCCCGTCGCCCCCACCGTTAGCACCCTCCAGGCAGAGTCTGCTAGCAGTCTCGCTCCACGTGCGGCCTCCCAGGCGTCAGTCAGTTCTCCCGCCGCCAGCCATGCACCATCGGATTTTGGCGACGGTTTGTTTTCCGCTTCCACCGTGCGCGCCACCGTCATCTCTCGCGCCGCCACCGTCGCCAAAAATATCGGCCTCCGCCCGGATTTCACCTTTGATACCTTCGCCGTCTCCACCAGCAACGAAATGGCTCACGTCGCCGCTCGCTCTGTCGCCAGCAATCCCGGTATTTCCTACAACCCCCTTTTCCTCTACGGCGGCGTCGGCGTCGGCAAAACTCACCTCATGCAATCCATCGGCAACTACGTTCTCGCTCACTCGCCTGAAACCCGCATTATCTATTGTACCGGCGAAGAATTCACCAATTCTATCATCAAGGCCATTCAAACCAAGCAAGCTCTTTCTTTCAAAGACAAATATCGCACCTGCGAAGTCCTTCTCATCGACGATATCCAATTTATCGCCGGTAAAAACGCTGTCCAAGAAGAATTTTTTCACACTTTCAACGCCCTCGTCAAACAAAATCATCAAATCGTCCTCACTTCCGATCGTCCCCCTCATGATATCGCCCTTCTGGAAGACCGCCTTCGCTCCCGATTCGAAGCTGGTCTCACCATCGATATTCAGCAACCCCCCTTCGAATTGCGTTCTGCTATCCTCCTTGCCAAAGCCGCTGCTGCTGGCCTCGATCTCCCCATCGACTTAGCTCAAATGATCGCTGCCCGCATCGATTCCGCTCGCCAACTTGAAGGCCTGGTTTTGCGTCTCAAATCTGCCGTCCAACTTCAACATCGTCTCATCGATCAAGAATTAGTTACCAGTCTTCTTACTGATCACGAGCGCCAAGAATATTCCACCCGCACCCTCCAGCCTCATCAAATTATTTCTGCCACTGCCACTCACTACCATCTCAAACAATCCGCCCTTACCGGCACCCGCCGCCAAAAAGAAATTGCCCTGGCGCGCCATGTTGCTATGTTCCTTCTCAAATCTCTTTTAGAAATGTCCTACGCTGAAATCGGCAAACTTTTTTCTCACCGTGATCACACCAGTGTCATGCATGCTGTCACCAAAATCAACGACACCATGAAACATGATACCACGCTCGCCCAAGACATCAGTCACATTCGCGCCAGTCTCAGCCGTTAGCACCCTCCAGGCGATGAGTGCTAGCACTCGCGCTCCACGTGCAGCCTACCAGGCGAAACCCAGAAATATTATAGGATACTTTCAATTTCATACCAGCCGAGCCAAATATTTATCCAAATCAGCTGTTTTCATGCCCCACACACGTCAGTATTCGCTTGAGGCCTCGCCACCAGCCTCGCCACCCATCTTTTTCCGCCGCTTGCAAAAAATATTCACTGCAAGACGGCTGGTGGCGACACACACTCACCCCACCAAAAACAGCCTGCAAAACCATGTTACGGGCTGGCTTCAAAAACCGCCAGCCCGCCACTATCCACCGTGCTAAAATTTTAGACACCTTTGCGCACCACCGTCAGTCGCGCCCGTCCCTTGTCGCGCCGCCGTTTGAGCACTTGTCGCCCCTTGGCTGTCGCCATCCGATGCAAAAACCCGTGTTTGCGCATCCGTTTTCGTTTTTTCGGTTGCCATGTTCTTTTCATAAGTTATCGTATTATATCACACTTTTTTCAATTTTTCGGCTTAAATGGCATCGCGATATACTGTTGCGCCACATTACCTGGATCTTGCACCATCGCTGGACTCGCCGGCCCGTTAAAACCAAAAGTAATCGTCTCGCCCACCTGCGTATTCATGAAATCTTGCAAATACTTAATATTAAACGATATATCCAGCGGTTCGCCCGAAAAATCGATCAACATCTGCTCGCCAGCAAAACTCCCGTCCCCCAGCGATTGTGCCGTGTAAGTTACCTTGTCGCCACTCACACTCATTTTCACCGTGTTGCTATCAGACCGCGAAAACACGCTCGCTTTACTCAAATTTTTCAAACATTCTTCCCGATCCAGCGTCACTTTTGTCGCAAACTCCAGCGGC
>JAFRKU010000071.1 GCA_017431585.1 bacterium
GCGCGCGCGGGTCATTGGCTAAAGTGGCGCGCCGGCAATTGTCACATAGACCACAGTGCCAGCCGGGGCGGTGTTCGTCAAAATAGTCGAGGACGAAGCGTTGGCGACAGTGGTGGGTGCGCAAAAATTGGTCGACTTGGCGGAGTTTGTGGACTAGGGCACGTTGGCGCTTGTGGCTGAGGGAGTGGTCGGCTTGGATGAAACTGAGGCTAATTTGTAAATCTTCGGGCCGGTAGAGAGCGTAACAATCCGCTAGCTGGCCGTCGCGACCGCCGCGGCCGATTTCTTGGAAGTAGTTTTCTAGGTTGCTGCTGATTTGGGCGTGAATGACGAAGCGGACATGCGGTTGATCCACGCCCATGCCAAAGGCGTTGGTGGCGACGATAACCGGCGTGGTACCGGCGATAAATTCGTCTTGGATACGAGCGCGGGTGGGTTTGTCTAGACCGCCGTGATAGACTTGGACGGGTGTGGACTGAGGCAGCAAAGCGTTGATTTTGGCAGCTAAAAATTCGGCTTGATGACGAGTGAGAGCGTAAATAATGCCGATTTGGCCGTGATATTTTTGAAGCAAATCGAGCAGATGTAACATGTGATCGTGTTTGTTGAAGCAGCGATGGACACAAAGACGCAAATTATCGCGAGCAAATGATTGCTGTTGGATAAAAGGATTGGTGAGCCGGCAAAATTTGATAATGTCGGCTTGCGCTTGGTGATTGGCGGTGGCGGTGAGAGCCATAACAGGTGGCCGGAGGCGGTGGGCGTAAATTTGGGCGATGGTAGCGCCGATTTGCAGATAACTGGGGCGAAAGTCGTGGCCCCAGACGCTGACACAATGGGCTTCGTCGATGGCGATGAGACGGATATCTGCCTGGCGCCAAAGTTTTTGGAAACGCGGGCTGACGAGTTTTTCGGGGGCGAGGTAGACGAATTGGTAGTCGCCGGCGAGTAATTTTTGTTCGCGCCGGGCGGCTTCGGCTGGTTCCAGAGTGCTATTGAGAAAGGTGGCGGATAGACCACGTTTGTGTAAATTGGCCACTTGATCTTGCATGAGGGAGATGAGGGGCGAGATGACGAGAGTGGTGCCGCCTAAATACAAGCCGGGAATTTGGAAACAGACGCTTTTACCGCCGCCGGTGGGCAAAATAGCCAAGGCGTCGCGGCCGGCGGTGACGGCATCGATGATATCCAGCTGCCCGGGGCGATACTGTGGATAGCCAAAGTGATGCTGCAGTAATTGCTCTAAAACTTGTTGTTTGTCTGTCATACGACTATTATAATAGTCGTATGTGACTAAAAGTGACAATTTTGGGGAGCAAAAACTCGCCCTTGCAAGCAAGGGCGAGATATTTGCGTTGATTTACGGCTGTTTTTTACGCTTGCGCGGCAGTGACGACAGCTTGAAAAGCTGGCATATCATTGACCGCCAAGTCAGCGAGGACTTTGCGATCCAGCTCGATGTGATGTTGGTGAAGAGCATGGATAAATCGGGAATAATTTAGATCACTGCTGATTTGGGTCAAGGCAGCGTTGATGCGCATGATCCAGAGCCGGCGCATGTCACGTTTGCGCAGTTTGCGGCCGACGAAAGCGTATTGGCCAGCGTGGAGGCGGGCTTCATTGGCGCGTTTGAACAAGCGATGATTGGCACCGCGAAAGCCTTTGTTGGCTTTGAGAACTTTTTTGTGGGCCCGATGGCGGACGTATCCAGTTTTAACTCGCATATTAAATTCCTAACATTCTTTTAACTTTTTTGGCTGTCGGCCCGGTGACGAGCGTCAAGCGACGATAATTGCGTTTGGCTTTTTTGCTTTTGTTGGCGCGCAAATGACGCATGTTTTGTGTGCGGCGCATGATTTTACCGCTGCCAGTGATTTTAAAACGTTTGGCAGCCCCTTTGCGGGTTTTGTGCTTGAGTGCTTTTGCCATATTAACTCTCCTTTGGGTCAGATGACCGAATTTCTTGCGTATTTTCGTCTAATTTAGCGGCGTTGGCCTTAATTTTTTTCGCTGGCATCAGCTGGACTTGGATTTTTTTGCCGATGAGTTTGCGATCGGTTTCCACGGTGCTGACATCAGCGATTTCACTGATAAATCTGTCTAAAATTTGGTGCGCCAGGTCTTGTTTGGTGATGGCGCGGCCGCGCAATTCCATGCTGAGACGGACTTTGTGGCGGCGAGACAAAAACTCGCGGGCTTTGCGAATTTTGGTTTGGAGATCGTTTTCATCGACAAAAGGGCGCAGGCGGATCTCTTTGATGTCTTGGGCGCGAGAGCGGCGGCGCTCGGCGGCTTTCTTTTGGGACATTTGGTATTTAAATTTGGATAATTCAATGATTTTAGCAACTGGGGGATCGGCTTTGTCTGTGATGAGGACCAGGTCTTTTTTCTGAGCAGTGGCCATGTCCAGGGCAGCTTGGCGATCCATCACGCCCAAAGATTGGCCTTGGTCGTCCATGACCCGAAGCTGGGGATAGCTGATATACCGATTGACCGTGGCCTGAAAAGTGTTTTTCGGCTGGTAGCGGCGAGGCGAAGTGCGTCTGATCACGTGACTGTTTCTCCTTTTTATAATTCAAGTTGTCGTATTATATCACAATTCTGGTCAAAAATAAACGCAATTTCTGGCAAAATGTGTGGTATAATATGGGTATTGGTCTCTTGGCTCAGTTGGTTAGAGCGTTCCCTTGACATGGGAAAGGTCACAAGTTCGAATCTTGTAGAGACCACTTAACTTACAATCTCTTCTGGTTTAGAAGGGATTTTTTAATGTTAAAAAGTAAAGAACGCAATTTGCAGCTAAACTCCCTCACATTTTCTTTGCTAGTGACAAAGAAAACTAGCAAAGAAACTAGCAAAGAAAATGAAAAACTAGCAAAGAAATCTATGGAGACTAACAAAGAAACAACTACTTTGCTAAAATGTGATCGGCATAGACTTGACAACGGATTTTTGTTTCCAAAATAGTGCGAACTTTTTCGAGTTTATGATAAGCTTGACAGATTTTTTCATCATGTCTGTTGACGGTGTAGATTTTATATGATTGTAAAAAACCTGCATCCCAGGTGAGCAAATGCCATTCAGGATGGTCTTGACTTGTCATATAACGCTTGGCAAAGCAAGTGCGAATGAAATCTTGACCTGCGATTAACAAATCTTGTGCTTCTTGAGAGAGGACGATTAATTGTTGTTGCGGATATAAATACGTGTAAACGTAGCGTTCTGCGCTGTTACGTGCCTCGAAAACTAAATCATTTAATTGATATTGTTCGCCTAATTTGATGCTATCTTGGCGTGACATAAAAAACCATTCATTAGGAACATCGTAATATTCACCTTGATATTCAAAATTTCTCAACGAGGTTTGGAAGGAAGATTTGTGAAATAAGGAATAAACCACACAGTCATGCACAAATTCTGGCCAGGCGGTGGATTGCTGGAATTCGTTTGAGGGGCGGCGAAAAACATCTTTATCATTAATCCATGAAGCTTCTGGTAAAATTGATTTGCGACAAGCAAAAGTTACACAGATACGCTCAAAGTTATCTTTTGTCACAGAGACGCCGTGATCAACGTAATTCATTGCTGTATTGAGATTTGTGTATTTATCGGAAAATTGTACATTACTACTACCATTATGCATAAAACCTATAGCATTTTTGCGCAAATATCCACTGATAGTTTTTCCAGAAGAAATATTGAATCCGCCAAGAATTCTTGGGTAGCGGCCGTTATTAAATTCTTCTTTGGGTACTGGAATTTCTTTCAGCCAAGTGCTAATTGTTTGATCATTGGGAACTCTTTGCAAAGTGTGAGTTGCAAATGTTTGAGGAGTTCCAGTGTTGCTGTGCATGACATTGAAGGTGAAATGAGTTTGAGGAGCGCTGATTTCAATTTTATTTTCAAAATTACTGAAAATGATACCCCAACTAGATGAAGTGCCTTGAAATTCACCAGCGTTAATCATGAAACCG
This sequence comes from bacterium, assembly GCA_017431585.1. Lineage (GTDB taxonomy): Bacteria > Patescibacteriota > Microgenomatia > UBA1400 > PJMF01 > RGIG2560. Next base: position 3,975 of record JAFRKU010000071.1, read on the forward strand.
TCGTTAAATTTGAATTGAGTCAGAAGATTGTCAGTAAATTTGGCAAATTTGGGACTTATA
>JAFRKU010000072.1 GCA_017431585.1 bacterium
AAGGCGCTGAGGCGGCGGAAACCGCACCGGCAGCCGCTCCGGAAGACCCGGAGTTGGCGATGCTGCGCAAGCAGCTGGCCGAGGCCAACGAGGCCAAGGCGGCTGCCGAAAAGCGCGCAGCCGAAGCGGAGGCAAAGGCGAAAGCCGCTGCCGATGCTGAGGTAACCCGTAAGGAGGCCGAAGCCAAGGCGAAAGCCGAGGCGGAGGCCCGCGCCAAGAAGGACGCCGAAGCGGCCGCGCTGAAGGCCCAGATCGAGGCTGCGAAAGCGGCCGAGGCTGAGGCAGCCAAGCGGGAGGCGGAGGCCAAGGCAGCGGCTGAGGCGAAAGCCAAGGCTGAGGCTGAGTCCGCCAAGCGGGAGGCGAAGGTTGCCGAGGCGCCGAAGGCAGAGTACGTCGGGATTACCCCGGCTCCCGTCCCTGTCACGGAAGTGACGGATGAGGAGTTGGCCGCCCGGGTGGCGGCTGGCGACCCGGCCGAGGACGGGGAGCACCTGTCGAGCGCCCAGCTCTATAGGCGGAACGACGAAGTAGGCACGGACCGCGAGGTCCGCGTCCCGGAGGCTAACCAAGCGCCGGAGCTGTCTGAGAGCGATGACATCGCCCTCGGGGAGCAGCTGACTGAGGCCCGCGAGATCCCGATCCACACGGAGAAAGTCACCGTGAGAATCGAGGGTGCCGATAAGAGCGGGAAACTGGTGCAGACGCACCTGGGAACCGCGCCGTTGGTGCCCGCGGGAGACAAGAACTACCTCGCCAACTGCGGACAGAGAGTCGTGTCCATAGTCAATCATAATGGACACGGGGACGGCAGTCCCGTTAATTATTTCGGGGTGGGCCGGACCCCGAAGCGTATTGCTAGTGGATATGTCTGCTACAATATGAACAGCATACCCGCCAGGAATCGCGTGGGCACGCGCCTTTATGTCTACCTCAATTTCTGCGTGTCATTCCGCAAAGGCGGCTACCTGTGCAATGTGACAGGTGCTGGTAATGTCAGGGAATTTTCTGACAGCGGGAACATCGCCTTTGAGGCGATGGATGAACAGGACTGGTATGAGCGGGAAATGCTCTATGCCAGTTCCATCAACGCAGAGAATGGGGGCGACCCCTCCTACTTCTTCTTCTATGAGGCCAAGGAGGGCGAGGTCGTGAACGCGGCCAAGCTCCTAAACGAGGCCAGAAAGCATCCGGAGCAGTTCCGGTCCTTCTCTGAGGGTCTTTACCCGACCCTGAAGGAGGCGCTGGAGCGGCCGAAACCGTCGCAGAAGAGAGCGGCGGTGAAGACCACCGCTACCCGGAAGACCACGTCCAAGAAGCGCCGCTAGCAGCACAAAAACACCAGCCCTCCCCTACCCAGGCGGAGCGGCGTGAAAGTTTTGGGTCGGTGTGAAGAAGCGAAGAAATATCCACTTCCAAACACCTCCTAAGGAGAAGCCCGCTCTTTTTTGGTTAGTCAGCGGTAAACAAATTGAAACCAAAACTGCAAGTTCATTGTTTCAGGGCCCTGTCGCAAGATGGGGCCTTTTTTAAAATTACAAAATTGCTCCCAAAAACGCTGATTCTGATGTTATAATATGTGTCTTGATCATATGCAAAAAGTGAAACAATTTTTCAGCAAAATCTGGGCTTCGGACGAATTGCGCCGCAAAGTTGGCTTTACCTTGATGATTTTCGTGGTGGCGCGGTTGCTGGCGAGCGTGCCGTTGCCGCTGATTGACACGGCGATGTTGCAAACGATTTTTGCCAATGACGAGTTTTTGAGTTTGCTCAACATCGTGGCGGGCGGGACTTTGAGCAGTTTTTCGCTGGTGGCGGTGGGGATAAGTCCTTATATCACCGCGTCAATTGTGATTCAATTGCTGACTTTTATCTGGCCGGCTTTAAAGGAAATGCAAAAAGATGGCGAAAAAGGCCGAGCGCAGCTGAATCAATACACGCGGGTGCTGTCGCTGCCGGTGGCGATCATCCAGAGTTTATCGATGATTGCGATTTTGCGCTCGACGGGGCTGATTGCGGAAGGCGGCTGGCAGACGGTGCTGATCCTGGTGTTTTTCATGACGGTGGGGTCGTTTATCATGCTGTGGCTGAGCGAGTTGATTGGCGCGCACGGCATTGGTAACGGGACTTCGATGATCATGGTGCTGGGGATTATTAGCAATTTCCCCACGACGCTCGGGCAAGTGTGGTCTTTGAGTGATACCGGTGAGTGGATGCAATTGATACTGATTATCGTGGGTATCGTGGCGGTGGTGGGCGTGATTGTGCTGATGGACCAGGCGGTGCGCAAGGTGGTGATCCAGTATGCCAAACGGATTCAAGGTAACCGGCAAGTTGGCGGCCAGACGTCGTTTTTCCCGATTAAACTCAATAGCGTGGGCGTAATGCCGATTATTTTTGCGGTAACTCTCATGTCGATTCCGTCTTTCGTGGGGCGGGCTTTGAGCTCGCTGCAAGACGAAACGTGGGTGAAGGTGGGTGACACGCTGCAGCAGTGGTTTTCGCAGACGAATCCGTGGTACATGGTGGCGTATTTCTTGATTGTGTTCGTTTTTTCGTACTTTAGCGCCTTGCTGTTTTTTGACACCAAAGACATTAGCGAAGAGTTGAAAAAGTCGGGGGCGTTTGTGCCGGGGATCCGGCCGGGCGGCAAGACGGCGGCTTATTTGGAAACCATCGTCAAGCGGCTGACGTTTGTGGACGGGATCTTTTTGGGGGCGATTGCGATTTTGCCGTTTGTGTTGCAGCGGATGACAGGTATGAGTAACTTGGCGATTGGTGGGACGAGTTTGCTCATTGCCGTATCGGTGGTGCTGGAAGTCAACAAAATTGTGGAAGGCACGGCCGTCGAACAGAATTATGATCAATATTTGTGATAAAAGTAAGCTAAAACAGAAAGTTTTATGCGAATTGTAATCGTCGGGATTCAGGGCGCAGGCAAGTCCACCCAAGGCAATCTGCTCTCGGAAAAATACAATATCCCCTATTTGTCATCGGGTCACATTTTTCGCCAGATGGCACAAGAAAAAACACCGACGGGACGGTGGTTGAAGGAAACAATCAATTCGGGAGCGTTGGTGGACGATGACATGACGCTCAAGGTGGTGCTGGAATATTTGAAAAAACCGGAGTACCAAAATGGCTACATTTTGGACGGTTTCCCCCGGACGGTGGTGCAAGCGGAAGCTTTCAACGGCGGCGTGGACAAAGTGATTTTTTTGGATGTAGCCGACAAAGAAGCGCTGTGGCGGATTTCCGGGCGCCACGATAATCGCGAGGACGAAACGGTGGTGGCCATCAGACGGCGGATCGATTTGTTTCACGAGTGGACGCTGCCGGTACTGGGTTACTATGAATCGCAAAACAAGTTGGTGCGGATTGACGGTGAGCAAGAAGTGGTCAAAGTCTTTGACGACATTTGCAAGTCGCTGAACAAATTGGAAAAGGCGGAAGCGAAGGAGCGCGCTAAACAATGACAGCGGAAAAAATCGCGGCGATGCGCACGGGTGGCGCTAAATTACGGACCATTAAAAAACAGTTGCAAGAATTGGCACAAGTGGGCGTGAATTTTGCCCAAATTGAAGCGGAGGCACAACGATTGATTGCAGCCGCTGGCGCCAAACCGAATTTTTCGCTGGAGCCGGGGTATCATTGGGCGACGTGTATCAACAAAAACGAAGGCATTGTCCACGGAATTCCGACTGAAGACAAAATCGTGGAGGACGGCGACTTGATTTCGATTGATTTAGGGTTGCTGTGGCAGGGCTGGAATTTGGACACGAGTATCAGTTTTGTGGCCGGGACGAGCAGCGAGCAAAAAGAGTACTTTATGAACGCCGGGAAAAAGGCTTTGGCCCGAGCCATTGGCGAGGCGGTGGCGGGCGCGAGCGTGTATGACATCAGTCACCAAATTGAAAAAACGATTGTGCGGGCGGGCTTTGACCCGACGTGGCAGCTGACGGGGCATTACATTGGCCGCAAACTGCACGAGGATCCGTACATCCCGTGTGTGGCGCAAAAGTCGGATCGGAAGCTGAAAATTAATTTGGGTGACACGATGGCGATCGAGGTGATGTACGCGGCGGGCAGTTGCGATTTGGTGGAGGCGGCCGACGGCTGGACGTATGAAACGCGCGATGGCTCGCTGACGGGACTATTTGAAGAGACGATTTTGGTGACGGAAAATGGGCCGGAGATTTTGACGTGAGCGAGCAGAAGCGATGGGCGGGGCTAGATGTGGCGCTGGTGGCAGGAGTGAGTTTAGGATTGACGTGGTGGTGCAGTTTGTACAAGCCGACGCGACGGTTGGTGGGGTTGAAATAGCGGCGGTGAAAATTGTTCATATTTTGTGTACAAATATAGACAAAATGTGTACAAAGTGACTGAAAAACATTGATTGATAGTAGAGCGCATTTGGCGGAAAATGGGGAATTGTGGGCAGACAGTTCGTAGCCAGGCTAGCGAGAGTGAATGTCATTGAGATTTTGGCTGGACTCCGGTGTAAAGGTGTAACTGGTGCTTTGTGTAGCATATGGCAGATTATATCATGGATCTTGACCAATGTCAATGCGAGTGATATAATAAGTCATAGGTAAGAGCGCCTGGATGCATTGCGTCCAGGTCACATAAACATGGAAAAGTGGTAGCGAGGTTCTTGAGTGAACGTCGCCGGTCAAGAGCGCGTCTTGCGAGTTTTGCCACTTTTTCCGTGTCAAAGCTCTTACCAGCAAGGCGCGTTCTTGTGTCTTGCTGGTAAGAAGGAAGGAAAAATGGCAGCAAGACACAACAGTCGTTGGGCTCCACGAGGTGGGGTGGGTGGGAATTATGGGACATCACACAAAACACGAGTAGTACTGCATACGCTACTTGATATGGTTGGTATTTTTGTGCTGATGATAGGCATTTTTTGCTGTGGGCCGCGCGCGCGCGCGCGCGCGGCCCAAATGCCCATTTCCTTTGCCACCTTAGGTTCGCTGCCGGCTCTCAATGGTCAAAAATACGTCAAAGTCAACAGCAACAACAAATTCGTCTCCGTGGCCGCCGCCGACTTTGGCTGCCACGACCCCAATTTGGCCGCCGGACAAAGTCACGACTTTCCGTATACTGGTGGCGAGCAATCGTGGGATTTGTATCCGCATTGCACGTACCAATTGGAAGTTTGGGGTGCACAAGGTGGATATGAACGTGTTCAATATCCTCAATTTCGCGGTGGTTATGGCGGTTATGCCACTGGTATAGTTAGTTTTTTACAAAACCAGACAATCAGCATTGTTGTCGGTAGTCAAGGACAAGACGGATGTACGTATAATACGTGTGCTGGCGGTTATAATGGAGGTGGTTGGGGCGCATATTACAGCCCAGGTCCAGGAAATTGGGCCAGTGGAGGAGGAGGCGCCACACATATGGCAACTGACAAGCGAGGAGTGTTAGCTAATTACAATAATAATCGTTCTGAAGTAATTTTGGTGGCTGGCGGCGGCGGAGCAGGCTATTGGTGGGAAGACTGGTCAACTCATACTATGCTTGAGTCAAATAGTGCAATAGGTGGCAATGCGGGTGGATATATTGGGAGTACAGGTTACAGTAGCGGAACTCGCGCCAATGCAACTGGAGGCACACAAACTGCCGGTGGGCAACGAGGATTTCGAGGGGGCAATGGATCATTTGGGCAAGGCGGCCAAGGCCGAACAGGATGTGACCAAGGTGGAGACGAGAATGGTTGTTCTTCATCTGGTGGAGGGGGCGGTTGGTTCGGTGGCGGCGCCGCTGCTCATAATGCAACAGCTGGCGGCTCTGGTTATATTAATTCGTCATACTTAACATCCAATATCGCTCTTACCAAACACATGACCTGTTATAACTGCGCCACCTCCACTGCCGCGAGTACCTATACTATTAGTAATACTTGTGCCAGCGCCACCGCCACCAGTGATTGCTCCAAAACCGGCCACGGCTATGCCCGTATCACCCGTGTCCAAACGCTCCAGTCTTTCACCCCGTCCATGTGTGCCGCTGCGGCTACACCCGCACTCGATGGTTACACAGATTTGGGCACCATGGTTGACGAGCGCGATGGCAAGTCGTACGCCGTGCGCAAATACTCAGACGGCCGCTGCTGGATGGCGGAAAATCTCAAATTCGGGAGCAATTGTACAGCGACCAATTTCCCAAATACTAATCCGTCATCGGTGACTGGCTATGTCGGCACATATGGTGGTCATGCTTATCGTGGCAGATGCACTTCTCCGGGCAGTGCATATGATGGCTACCTTTACGATTGGGAGGCGACCATGAATAATAATACTGCTCTTTACAACAGCACATACGTGGCGCACAATAGTGCGAATGCATTTTCCAACGGTACTACGCTAGCCAAGCACGACGTCTGCCCTTTGGGTTGGCATGTAGCGACAGTCATCGATCTTCAAACTCTCGCCAACCAAGTGCAAGGTAGCAATGTCGCCAATGGGTGTGCTATCAGCACTTGTTCCACTGCTGCTAACTTCTTTTGGACTAACACTAGCAATGCATGGAATGCGACCGGTCGCTCAACTAAAGCTGGCGACATTTATGCCAGCAGTAAACGTTATCAAGGGTCTGGTTTAATCATCCATAGTTCTACTGTTAGCGGCGGTGGAGAATACACCCTACAAGTTAATGCTAACTCTTCAAATGTTATCTCTCCTGCAGAAGCACGAAATAGATTTCATGGTTTCTCTGTCCGTTGCGTGGCCGATTACTAGTGACTAAAGTTGGGTGGAGCGTTACCGCCGGGGCCAGCGCCGAAGCCGCTGGCTTCGCCGGCACTAATGCTATCGAGCGTGATCGTTTGGCTTTGGTTGCCGACGGTGACGGTGTAAGTTTGGCCGAGGGCCAAATTGGGACTGGAGAAAACGGCGCTGTTGCCGGATTTTTGGATGGTGTAGGCATACAAGGGCGCGCTGGC
>JAFRKU010000007.1 GCA_017431585.1 bacterium
ATCCCACCGCCCCTGCCAAAAAAAAGCGGCGCCGTCGCCATAAAAAGGCGGCCAGCGTCCCCGTGACTCCAGACGTCAGCGAGCAACACGACGGCCACACTCACTCGTATCGTTTCAGTCCGCTCACCACCACCAAACCGATTACTCCAGACGAAGCCGCCGCTCCCACCCCAGAGACAGACGACCAAGCTGCCACCTCCACCTCTGCAACCAAAAACAATGAAAAAGACTCTCAACCGGTCACATCTGATGCCTCAGCCGAGCCACCGGACCAAGACAAAAAACAAGACAAGTCCGAGTCCACCGCTGCTGACTCCACCGCCGTCAACACCACCGCCACCATTAGCCTCCAGGAAATCCAAAAAGCCCAACGCCGGCGCAACTGGCTGATCGTCGCTGTCCTGATTATCGTGGGCATCCTGCTGTTTTTGTGGTTGCGCGCCCGCCACGGCGGTAAAAGCGAACTCGAGCAGCTCAACGAGCGCCCCAGTGCCACCGCTCCCGGCCAGACTGCCAGCCTCGACGGCTACATCCTCACCGATGGCTATCAATTTGCCTCCGCCGCCAGCGACCGAGTGGCCATTTATCTGCGCGCCGAAAACGACAGCGACTTCCAAGACACCGGCATCCGGCTGGTCCCAGGCGAAAGCGCTTGGCATTATACCCAAGCCACCAGTGACACCACCTACCAAATTCAAGCCGGGGTCATCAGCGCCGGCCAGATTGTGGCCGTCAGTAACGTCGTCACTGCCACCGCTCCCCAAAACAACCTCAACTTAATTTTTGGCGATCCCACCAACCCCAATTTAGCCCCCACCACCACCACTTCTTTTACCACCGGCGCCCTCACGGGCGCTAGCACCAGCTTGCCCGACGTAGTCGCCAGTCAGCGTATCAGCGGCACGGTCACCATTTCCGGGCTTATCCCTCAAGGCAGCACGCTCACTATCTGGGTGGGCGAAAACCGGACCAATCAATCCCAAACGCAACAAACGGCTTTCAATTTTGACGCCACTGATAGAACTATTCCTTACCAAATCAACCACGTCACGCCTGGCGTGACGTATATCATTGATGCCATGTTGCAAGGCAGTGATGGCCAAAGTTTAGGCGCGGCCAGCCAGACGATTTTAGCCGGTAGCGGCGTCACCGACGCCAACTTCACCATCCAAAGTCAAGCCGCCCCCGCCAGTGTCCGCACCGTCCACGACTTGCCCAGCACCGCCAACCGCCGTGGCCAGGGCCTCAGCGGCCAAGTCAGCCTCTCTGGCGCCATGCGCGACGGCTCCAGTATTCAGATTTTAGGCCGACCGGCCGGCAGCGGCGACTGGAGCGTCTGGCAAACCATCGATCCGGTCACCGGTGATGACGTCAATTGGTACTACGGCGGCGCTGCCACTGATCAAACTTACGAAGTCCAGGCGGCTTTACTGGTGGGCGGCCAGCGCGTCTCCTACAGCAAGTCCAAAACCATCACCGCCCCCGGCCGCACCAGTTTTAATTTGGAGACCAAGTATGAGTTGGCCGATTTAGGCCAAGACTATCAAGTCCGCGTCGAGCCGTGCACCCGCACCGGTGATACCTGGGAAACTTACGTGGTCATTCCGGGCATTAGCGGTGCCCGTCAGTATTGGTTGGAAGTCACCGGTCAGCACACGTACGCCGACGAGCGCGTCAGCGCCAACGGCGGCCAAGAAGTTCGCGTGCCCGTCCGCGGTTTGCCCGGCGGCGTGGATTTGCGTGCTCACGTCCGCTACGCCACTTGCAGCGGTTGCACCGATTCAGCCAATTTTTCCAGTTGGTCCAAACGAGTCACTTTTAGTTGTCAATAAGGAATTTATGTCAAAAGAAGCTTTGTACCCAATTATTTCTCAACCTGTTTTCCAAGATTACATTTGGGGCGGCTGGCGCTTGCGCGACCGCCTGGGCAAAAAACCCGATCGAGATTTGGCTTGCATGGCAGAAAGTTGGGAACTTTCCACTCATCCCCATGGCCAAAGTTTGGTGGCCAACGGCCCTTTTGCCGGGCAAACTTTTGCTGCCTATCTGCAAGCCATGGGTCCGCAGGTTTTGGGCAATCACGGCAAAACAGATCTGGATATTTTAATCAAATACTTAGATGTCCGCGACACTTTGTCCGTCCAGGTACATCCCGATGACGCCTACGCCGCCGCCCACGAACACGGCGGTCGCGGCAAAACCGAAATGTGGTACATCGTTGACGCCGATCCGGATTCCTACATTTACTACGGCTTCGATCACACCATGACCCGCCAGCAATTTGCCGACAGCATCAAAAATAATACCATCGAAAAAAATTTGCGTAAAATCAATGTCCATCCTGGCGAATTCGTCTTCATCGACTCCGGCACCTTGCATGCCGCCGCTAAAAACTGTCTCATCGCTGAAATTCAGCAAAATTGCGATTTGACTTATCGCGTCTATGACTACGACCGCCGCGGCCCCGACGGCCAACCGCGCGAGTTGCACATCGACAAAGCGCTAGATGTCACCACCCTCACGCCCGTACCCATGACTCTACCACAAACCGCCATCACCATTTCCGACGGCAACATTTGCCAAGTGCTCGTCAGTTGTCCCTATTTCGCCGTCGCTAAATTGACCCTCACCGATCACTATCGCTCCACGGTCACGCCTGATACTTTCCAAACCATCATGGCCATCAGCGGTCAATTTAGCTTGCAGCAAGGTGGTCAAACCTACGATCTGCTCACCGGCACCACCGTCTTTTTGCCCGCCAATTTAGGCGATTATCAAATTGCTGGCCACGGCGAATTGCTCCTGATTACTCAAGCGTAAAAAATTGCGATGTATCTGACAAAATTATACGTTCAGGACTTTCGCATTTTTACCCAAAATACTTGGGACTTTGACCCCGGGGTTAATTGGCTAGTCGCGCCCAATGGTTCGGGCAAAAGTTCCATTTTAGAAGCCATCAGTCTGCTATCCACCACCAAAAGTTGGCGCGCTGACAAAACCGCCGAGATGATCCGCTTTGACCAGCAATTGGCCCGCGTTTACGCCTTGCGCGACGACGGCTTACGTCTGGGAATAACACTCACTCCCGGGGTACTCGACGGCCGCAAAACCAGCGTCAAACACTACCAACTCGACCAAGCCCGCAAGCGGGCCGCCGATTTTTTGGGCCATTTATACACCGTCTGTTTCCGGCCAGAGGATTTAAATCTTATCACTGGTTCCAGCAGTCGCCGCCGCACTTATTTAGACACCGTCCTGCTCCAAACCAGCCCACCTTTTGCTCTGGCCCACAAAAACTACGCCGCCGCCAATCTGCGCCGCACCAAAACGCTCCAAGACATTCGTGACCAAAATTTGCCTCCCGAAAGTCTCAATTTTTGGGACGAGCAAGTATTGATGCACGGCCAAATAATTCAAGAATATAGACAAAAATTGATCGATTTTATCAACGAAGACGGCCCAGATCACAAGTATCAATTGGTTTATCAACCAAATTTAATCACATCTGAGCGTCTCGCCGACCATCGCGCCGCCGAGTTGGCTCTCGGCCATCCACTGGTGGGCCCGCACAAAGACGACTGGCACATTCTAACCATTCTCAATCATCGCCCTCAAACCGACTTAGCCAATTTTGGCTCCCGCGGCCAGCAACGTTTAGCCGTCTTGTTTCTGCTGCTGGCGCAACTGCATTATCTCCACCGCACCAGCGGCCACACGCCGCTGTTGTTGCTGGACGATATTTTTTCCGAGCTCGATGAGCTCGCCAGCCAGCAAGTGCTCTCCCTGCTGCCCCAGCAGCAAACTTTTGTCACCACGACCGCCCAAAATATGGTACAATTAGACACATGTCAGAAAATCATCACCCTTTAGCCCACACTAGCGCCGCCGCTTACCAGCAGGCCCAAGCCAATCCGCTCACCAAAACTCGCTTGATCGTCTTGGCTCTTTTGGGTGCCGGGATTCTTAGTGTGGCGCTGTTAGTCAGCTGGCTCTATCGTCCACAAAAAACCTCGTACACCGCGCTTTCCGAGTACTTAGCCAGTTTGCCCGACGGCAGTTTTATCCAAACCACCATCGGCGAGCGTTCCTACCAACTCGAAATCGCCAATACCGCCGGTTCCATTTCCCACGGTCTTTCCGATCGCGCTCAAATTGGCTCCGACGGCATGATTTTCGTCATGCCCTCGCGCGCTTACCACAGTTTTTGGATGCCACGCATGCATTTTGATTTAGATTTGGTCTTTTTAGACGAAGATCGGATTGTTCAAATCATCGATCACGTCCCCGCCGCCCCCGCCGATATGCCCCAAGCCCAAATGCCACTTTACACCAATGATCGCCTGGCCAATTTGGTCATCGAGCTCCCCGCCGGCCGCACTGCCTTAAACAACATCCAAGTCGGCGATACCCTCGTCGTCCCTGCTTTCGCTGTGCAAGCACGCCCTTAATCTGGCGTCACTTGTGGTATAATAAACCATATGACAACTCAAGAAATTTTAAGCCGGGGCGTGGCCCAAATTTTACCCGACCCGCAAACTCTCGCCGCCAAAATGGCAGCCGGACCCATCAAATTATATTTAGGCATCGATCCCACCGGCGGGACGCTTCATCTGGGTCACTCGGTGGCTTTGCGCAAATTGCAGCAGTTTGCACAAGCGGGTCACCACGTCATTTTGCTCATCGGCAACGGCACCGTCCGCATCGGTGATCCCTCGGGGCGCGATAGCGCCCGGCCGATGCTCTCAGACGACGAAATCGCCGCCAATTTTCAAACCTGGAAAGAGCAAGCCAGCAAAATTTTGGATTTTGAGCGCATTGAAATTAAACACAATGGCGACTGGCTGGACAAGCTCACCTATGCCGATTTAGTGCGCCTCCTGGCCAAAACCACCGTCCAGCAATTGCTCGAGCGGGATATGTTCCAAAATCGTCTCGCTCATAATTTGCCCATTTACGGCCATGAAATCATTTATCCACTTTTGCAAGGCTACGATTCAGTCGCTATGGACGTCGATTTGGAAATCGGCGGCTCAGATCAAACTTTCAATATGCTCGTCGGCCGCGACTTGCAAAAAATCTACAATAATCACGACAAATGGATTCTCACCGTCCCGATTATCAACGGGCTGGACGGCCGCAAAATGTCCAAGTCATTTAATAATTACATCGCTCTCACCGCACCACCCGATGAAATGTACGCCAAAACCATGTCCGCCACCGACGAAGTGGTCATGGACTACTTCACCCTGCTCACCGACGTCCCAGACGAAGAAATTGCCGCCATGCGCCGCGAGCTGAGCAATGGCGCCAACCCCATGATTTTCAAAAAGAAACTGGCGCACACACTAGTCAGCTTCTATC
>JAFRKU010000073.1 GCA_017431585.1 bacterium
CCGCACCAACGCTCAATCGCGCGCCTTCGAAGAAGCGCTCACCCGCCGCGGCCTGCCGTATCGCCTCGTCGGCGGCTTTAAATTTTACGAACGCAAAGAAGTCAAAGATGTCCTCGCCTACCTGCGCCTCTACGAAAATCCTAAAGAATCCGTCTCCGTCGCTCGCTGTCAAAAACTCGGCAAACGCCGCTTCGCCGCCTACCAGGCCTGGCGCGAGCAATACCAGGCCGATCCCGATCACGATGACTCGCCCGGCAGCGTCATTCAAGCCATTTTGCAAGCCACCAAATATCGCGAGCTCTACGACGATTCCGACCCGGAAGAAGTTGTCAAACTCGACAACATCCAGGAACTGCTCGCCCACGCCAGCCAATTCGAATCCATCGCTACCTTTTTGGAAAATGTGGCCTTGATTCAAGACGATTACGGCCCCGAGGGCGCCCGCGCCGAGCAAACCGAGCGCGACGAAGTCACCCTCATGAGTCTCCACTCGGCTAAAGGCCTGGAATTCGAAGCCGTCTTTCTCGTTGGCCTCGAGGAAAATTTACTCCCGCACTCTCGCTCACTCATGGACGCCGATCAGCTCGCCGAGGAACGCCGCCTCTGCTATGTCGGCATCACCCGGGCCAAACGCCGCCTTTTTTTCACTTGCGCCCGCCGTCGCTGGGTTTTCGGCAGTGTCCAGACGTCTTGCCGCTCTCGTTTCCTTGATGATCTCGATCCCGACTTGCTCGAAGTCAACCGCCTGGAAGAATTTGACGATGGGGGAGAGCGGCTGTGGCGCCGTCGTGGCGCTACGCCCAGACGTGGCCACGCCGGCCGCTCGGCTGTCCCCGAGCGCACCCTCGATACCTCAGATTCGCAGCTGACGGACTTGCTCTACGGCGATATCGATCTTGACCACCTTTTTGACTAATTGACAATTATTGCAAATTTTGCTATCATTGGAAGCGTATGGCCAAAATATTAGCTTAAGGACATCTATGCAGGTAGGTAAATTTTTGCGTGAACATCAGTCTCAAGTTATCCCAGTGGTTGCACTCGCCGCCATTCTGGCCATTCTCGGCCTAGCGTTTTTCTGGATTAACTCCGGTAAATCCGGCTTATCTGGCAACACTTTGGCCACCACCGATAGTCAGTATTTAAATCTCTCCCGCCAAATCATTGACGAAATCGACCGCCACACCGACGCTCGCGGTTTCTACGGCCAGTCACATTTATGCACCAAATCTGGCCACAAATACACTTGTCACATCGATCTGCATACGCTGGAAAACGGCGAGCAAGCCGCCAGCCACCGCCAAACTTTAGCCGTCATCTGGGCGAAATATCAGTATTTCCACACCACCGGCGACCAAAATATACTCAAGTCCCTCATCTCCGATGTGGAACACATGCATGCGCTGCTCACCAATCCCGCTTGGACTCTGCAAACCAATCGCTACAACTGCATGATGATGGCCGATTTAGCGCTCGCCGACGATCTGCCTGAAGGTATCACCGACATGGCTCGCGACATTTGCAACTACGGTTACTTTGAAGTTTATCCGGAGTCAGACGTTACTTTCGATCAGCACTATCACCCGGTTTATTCTGTCGCTCCCGCTGCTGGCGATGAGCATATCACCGACGAAGTCATCGTCTACTCCAATCCCGAACTCCACATCGACCCACGCGATCGCGCCACCTATGATGAAAACGACGTCCGCGCCGACATCGTCGATATGCTCCATCAATACGCCGCCGACGGCACCATCATGCGCCGCTACACTGATACCGCCCACAACTTTTTCTACACCTACCGCTTCCTGACTCGCGAACTCTATGCCGCGCTTGATCAAGCTAAAGCTTGGGAACTCAATCTCAAAACCAATCCCGATCGCGCTGCCCAAAACAAGTTAGACTATCTACTGCTCACTCGTGAAACGCTCCAATGGTTCGCTGACGCCGGTGCCAACGCCTTCGGCGGTTTCGATGCCGACTCATGCCTCATCGATCAAAACATTCGCTACTTCCTCGACAATTTCGACCACGATCTGTCGCCCCACGAGCAAACCGCTATCAACACCCGCTTCGCGGACAACAAAGATTTCACCATGTATAGCCCCGGTTGCTCCATCGCTGCCCACCAACTCAATGGCTATCCTCTGGAAGCCGCCGGCGCCGCCAACGATATATATCTTAATAATGAATATTATGGGATTAAAGATTGGTCAGCTGGTTACTTATTTAGCGCCGGCAGTGGCGACAATCAATACGTCAACTTAGTGGAACCGAATGCTTGGGCGGCTGGTATTTTGGCCCATAGTCACGAACAATAAAGGAGGCCGCATGAAACACAAATTCTCCTCGGCTCTCCTTAGCCTCGGTCTCACTCTGGCTCTGACTGCTCGCTGCGCCTCGCCCGCTCGCGCCGAAATCTACCCCGGCTACCTGACGGTTTGTGACGAATCCGTCGATGGTACAGAAGATTACAGCGCTCACCATGTCATGGTTCGCCGCTGCAACAACGACTACGCCACCTACATGCGGGTTGAGAAATTGTATGCCCAGTGGCTAGAGCAACTAGACGCTTGCCGCCGCGGTGTTTCGTCCGAGCCTTATTGCTACATGACAGAATATGCCTATTTGGCGCCCGGTGCCACTGGCACCAGCAGCGCCGATACTCACGATTTTTACCGTGGCATGGTCTATCAGTGCGGCAACGGTTGGGGTCGGTTTATGTATCACGGTGAATGTGCTTGGCAAGAATGTCCACCAGATTACAAAGCCTACAATCCCGCCGAAGCTCCCAGCTACACGGGTTGGGAACCAGTCGGCACCTATTGGGCCCAATACCCCCGCCTCGATGGTACCGTCGACCACTCCGAAGGCCGCGACGGCAGTTATTATTCCATCATCGAATCGCGCGGCTACGCTGGCACAGCGTGTACCACTACCACTGATTCTTGTTGCGGTAAAGACTGCACGACGTGTACTGTCCGCAATTGCTCTGCCCGCTACAATGACGTGCAAACAATTGCCCAAGGTTACCGCGGCCTCACTTTCGGCGGTGAATCCAAAGGCGATCAGCGTGCCCAATGTGATCACATTCGCTGCGATCTGTGGGATCTTTTTTCTGATTGCGCCGGCGCCCGCGACAACATCAACGCCCGCAACAAATACTACGCCAAAGTCCAACCCAAACCCGCCGTCTGTCCGCCGCGCCATCACGCAGTGTACGTGGCCGTGTACAACAATCGCGGTGATATGTATGTTTGTGTCCCCACCGATGGCTATGATCGTCATGGTAACCCCTTGCCCAATGTGGATATCCACGGCAATTCTATCGGTTACAGTGGTCTAGCTGCTTGCCAGCACGATTGCGACTACACCTGCGCCGACGCCGAAGGCTTCATGGCCTCTTGTCCCGCCGGCACTCATATTTCAGCCACCGGTATCTGGACGGCGCCCGTGGGCGATGGTTGCTCCAAAACTCTCAATTGTATCCGTGCCTGCCAACCAGATAATATTCCTGATCCACATGGTTGTCATACCACTTGTTCGGTGACTGGTGACGATGGTCATGGGAATGTTTCCACTGAATGTCATCTGGATTGTCAAGCGAAAGTCACTTGTAATTCACCTGATTGCAGCGGCACTGGCGCCACTCGTGGCGAATACCAAATTCCGTACTATCCCGCTTGGCAAGATACATCACACAATTATTATTACACTTGCTGGGTAGACAACGGTTGCAGTTATCAAACATACAATAGTTGCAAATCGGAAACTTCATGTAATTGTGATAAAGACGGCAAAAATTGTCAAACATGTTGTGTTCCTGGCTACGATACCCATTATTATGGCTGTTACGTCGCCAACGCCTGCCACATTTATGTTTCGTCAGGCAAATGGCCCTATGGTTACTGTATTTTCGGCGGTTGCGCCAAATGCGGCCGGCCGGATAGTTGTCAGACCGACCAAGTCCCCGGCAAATTCGGCGGCTATTGCAAACATTGTGGCAACAATGGCTGCAGTGCCGAGCACGGCGGCGAAGAATATTACTACGTCAAATCATGTCGTATCCCGTCTTGCCCCAAAGAAGGTAGTATCCAAACCGTCCTCCAAGAAGACAAGTACACCGACTATTGTGGCAAGCATTCGTCCGTGGTCGGCCCAGGCAACACTGGTTTGCGCAAAATCGGCGGCGTCTTCCAATGTACCAGCGAGTACAAACCCGACGTGGAGCAAATGAACTCCCAAGATAAAGCCTGTGGCAGTGCCACCGGTTGCACGGATGCCGGCATGACCTGCTGGGCACCCAAGCCCTGCTCCGGTACGTATCCAGACGAATACACCACCGGTACTGGCATTTTCATTCCGGATAAATCCTTGACCTATCCGGGTATTGGCCAAACCGGCACTGCCGGCAAACTCGGCTATCGCTGCGGTAAATATTATCCGTTAGGCAAGCCCATTTGGCACACCGATGGCGATATTTACGCCGAAGGCGGCACCAAAGACAGCTCTACCGGCAACGATTCCAGTCAGCAACACAATATTTCTGGCGCTCAAACGTGCCACAACATGAAACACTATGCTGACACGGATTATTTGACGGCCGACAATGCCTTCAGCAATGACGACATCGAGCTCAATTATGCCTATTTCACCAATTTGGTCAATTATGACCACTTGCAACTGTGCGACTCCGATACTTTGCAAGCCGACGAAAAAGGCATCGTCACTTGCCGCCTGCTCAACAATGACACCACCAAAAACATTGAGACCAACTATTTGTCTGGTCATAATAAGTACGTGGTTTTCATCGAAGGCGACCTGGAAGTCAACCAAGCGGTGTATGCCGAGACCAATAATATCAAAGCTTTCATTGTCTCCGGCGATATCACTTTCGCCCACAGCGAGCGCCACACCGTCGATACCGTCGGCCGCCCGTTCCCCGATGCGGAATATTGTCCGCGACCGGAACACGCCAAAATCCAAGGCCTCTACATCGCGCGCAAATTCTACTTTGCGCACCAACCGGTGGTCTTCGACAACGATTTCAACGCTGGCTTGCGCTGCGATAGTCAGATTATCATCTACGGCTCGCTCATCCAATACAAGGCCAACGATGCTGACTGCGTGGGCGCCGATGGACCGTGCAGCCCCGAAGAATTGGCGGATCGCCACAATTTCAAGATCGATAATACTTTCGTCGGTTGCAATCTCGACCGCACCCAAGACATCGATTTGGCGACCTACCATGATCCCAATTTGGACAAGCCCACCTTCGCCATTTTCTATCGCGCGGACTTAGCCGATACCGCCAATCTGCCTTCGTGGTTGGCGGGCAGTTCTACTCAGCGCTACGAAACCAACTAAAAGCGGCTCAATTTTGCTGGTGCCAGCCCCTCATCGGGGCTGGCACCCATCAGTTGCGGGACATTTTTTCGACTATAGTCGAAAAAATATCCCATTCTCCGTTATTTTTCCGTGTACAGTCGATAAATTTGCTACATATCGCCCTTTTTTATCAGGCCACAGTCGAAACTGACCGAAAAATATGTGAAATTTTGTCTACAGACAAAAAGTCTATCGTACAAATTATTTTTACACAATATGACATTTATTAGCTATACACCGCAAAATTTTAGTTTGAAAAAACTGCTCAAAATTGCTAAATCACGGTGCACCAATATTTTTCGTCGTCCACATCTGGACAAAAGTGCTCTTGACAAAATTTTGCCCCTTTGGTAAAATCCACCCAATATGCAAAATATGCATTGCTACCAGCAACTCCGCGGCACCGACTTTGTCGACGTGGTCGTCAAAGTGCGCCACGCGAGGGGGCAGTTTAAGTAAAAAACAAGAGCAAAACTCAAACTGCCCCTCACTCAAACTGAGGGGCGTTTTTTAAAAAAGAAAGATAAAATGCAAACACAAAACATAAACAAGAACATAGAAAGAATACCAAGAAGCAAGCTAGAAGTTGTGAGTGGTACAACTAGAAAGGCACGTATGACAAATATGTCACACCGCACTGGAGCGCGCACCCCTGCGCTCAGGCAGGACCAAACCTGTCAGCCGGATTCGCTGTCCAATGACATGCTAATCCGCGCTTTGGGGCGCTGGAATGAGCAGGGCAACAACTGCGCCATCACCAGACGAAACGGTTTTGCCAGCTATTCGCTGCTGCGCACCTTGATGATGCAAAGGATAGCCTGCTGATGCCAGCTCTTTTCATCCCTTCTCGATTTCCCAGACGTGTGAGCCCCACGTATCCCACGCCAATCGCCACTCGTCTGGGGAGTCGGGATCGAATTGTTGCGTCACCGCATAAAAAAGACTCATTGGTTTCTCGAAAGGATTGGCGCAACCATGAGCCACCCCTTCCGGGATGACCAAAGCTAGGTTTTTGCCCGCTCCCAACACAAGCGTCATGTGCGAGTCAAAAGTCGGCGAATCTTCGCGCAAATCGTGCAAATTAACCAACAATCTGTCATACGGCGGGCAAAACCACAAATCTTTCTGATGCTGGTGATAATGATAAGCCTTGACCGCTCCGCACAAATTGTATGACCAATTCAGCTGCCGGATCACAAACTCTTGTTTCACCCCGCGCACTTGCCCCTCGGCTTCGTAGCGCAAAATTTCCGCGAAATTCCCGTCCACCGTCGAAAACCACGGACTGTTGACAATCTCCACGCCGTCAATCGTCGCTTTTTTGGCATACGATTTCGTGGTCTGCCTTTGCAAATATTTCCTTGCAATTTTCATGAGTTTATTCCATTTCTACTTTCCCAATCGCCTCGCGAATCGTCCGCGGCGCAAAGTCACTCACGCTCCGCCACCGCTCACAATTCAGAGCCGTGTTGCGCTGATACGGCCGAGCACTGGAACGTAAATATGTTTCCAAGTCACCCGCTTTCACCTCACCTGGCAACTGCAAAATCTCTTTCACGGCCAGCGCAAAATCATAATCCGTCCAACTCTCGCCATTGCTAGCGTGATACACGCCCACCGGCTGCGCTCGCAGCGCGAAGTCGATGCCTTTGATCAAATCTTCAATATAAGTCGGCCCAAAAAAGTGATTGGTAAACTGTGGATACAAGCTGTTTTCCCGCAAGCCATTTATAATCCGCCACAATGTATCAACTTTTTTGAACGGAGTGGTACTAAAAGGCTGATCTATCCGCAAAATCACACTTGCACCTTTTTGGGCCTGCTCCCGCAACACCACCTTTTCGGCTTCATATTTGGTGCGACCGTACCACTCGATCGGGGAAGGCGTATCCGTTTCCACGTAAGGATCGGTTTTTTGTCCGTCAAAAACAAACGCCGTGGACAAATGAATCAAATAAATCCCGTGCTGCGCACATGCTCGCGCGATATTATCCGTCCCATCCACGTTTATCCGCCACGCCGGTCCCGTTTTATCATCCGTTTGCTCAAAAGCCCCATTGACATTGGTATACGCGGCCAAATGCACCATCGCTTCCGCGCCGCCCGCCTGCGCTATCGCCGCTTCCACCGCCCCCGCATCCGTGATATCCGTCGAGGATGTCCACGGAATAATTTGGTACCGATCGCGCAAACTCGCCACCAACTTGCTGCCCACCAAACCGCTACTGCCGCTGACAATGATTTTTTTCATGCCCTCTTTCTGTAATTTTGCGCAAAAAAGCCGGCCGCTTGCTCCTTGAGCGGCCGCCACCAGTCTTCGTTTTCCACGTACCAATCAATCGTTTGTCGCAAACCTTCCTCCAGTGTCACGCTCGGCTGCCAACCGAGTTTCGCTTGTGTGCCGCTCCAATCAATCGCATACCGCCGGTCATGTCCGGCCCGATCGCGCACAAACTCGATTTCTTCATCCGGATTTTTGCCCATCAATCGGATAATTTGGCTAATGACCTCGTAATTCGACACGTCTTTGGTCAGCCCGCCTAGCAAAAACGTCTCTTGCGTCGGTCCGTGTTGCAGCACCGCTTCAATGCCCCGAACGTGATCGGTCACAAACAACCAATCGCGTACATTTTTCCCATCGCCGTAAATCGGCACTTTTTTGCCCTCGATCAAATTCGTGATCGTCAAGCCAAACAACTTCTCCGGAAATTGGTGCGACCCGTAATTATTCGAGCAATTGGTAATTGTGTAAGGCAAACCATAAGTTTCCCCGTACGCTCGCACCAAATGATCGCTGCTCGCTTTACTCGCCGAATACGGCGAGCGCGGCTCGTACGGCGTCTCCAGTGTAAATTTTTCCGCCGAACCCAACTCCAGCGACCCGAAAACTTCGTCCGTGCTCACGTGGTGAAAATGTTTAATTTTGTTCTCCACCGCCGCCTGCACCAAATTAAAAGTCCCCAAAACATTCGTCTGCAAAAATGCCTCCGGCTCCAAAATGGACCGATCCACATGTGACTCAGCCGCAAAATGCACGACAATATCGGTATTTTTCATCAATTCGTTCACAATTTGTCTATCGCAAATATCGCCCTTGACAAAGTGATAACGCGGATTACTTTCTACACTCACCAAATTCGCCAAATTGCCGGCATACGTCAGCGCATCCAAATTTGTGATCTCATCTTCCGGATGATGCGCCAACCAATAGCGTACAAACTCGCTCCCAATGAAACCCGCGCCCCCAGTGACTAAAATTTTGCTCATACTTCCTTGTATTTTTTAATCCAACTTTCCCAAAACGAGTAAGCCTTCGCGCCCACTTCTCGTGCCAAAATTTTCTCATCACGGATCAAAAAGATCGTCGGCAAAACTTCCACGCCGTAATCCAGCGCCGTTTGCTCTTCCTCGTCCGTGTTGACCATCACCACACTCACGCCTTGCGGTTTGTAGGCGCGCGCCAGCGCTTCCAGCGTCGGGTGCAAACTTTGGCAATGTGGACACCAGTCAGCGTAAAAATCCGCAATCACCAAATCATTTGGGTGATCTCGCAAAAATTTTTTCAACTCTTGCCCCGTCAAATGTAAAGACGCGTCTGCCATTTTGCCCCGCTTTCTCTCGGTTTCGTTCCAATTATATCACACTTAAACAAAAATTTACTAGCAAATTCGCCCGCCCACTGCAATTGCCCCTTGTCGAGCCCGCCCATTTTTGCTACAATGAAACCACTATGTCAGAAACTTTATCTATGGAAAATCAAGTTAATCTACCCGCTGCAGCCAGTGAAACCATCCAGCCTGTTGATCAAACCAGCCGTGCCCGCGATTTTGTCCGCACCAATACCAATTATTCGCCCGAAACGGTCAGTCGTTTGTATGCTTTCGTCCACCGCGAAAAAATCGCCGATGTTGTCGATCCCAGCGTCGCGCCAGATGCCGAAAATTCCTCGCTTGCCCGCGGTTACATGGATAAATTCCAAACTCAAGTCGAGGACAAATTGGGCAGCGAGTCCATTACTCCAGAAAACCCCACCACTGAGATCACACCAGCTCAAGCCTTTAAAAAGGGCTGGGAAATCGCCCGTGCTTTCCGTCGCACTGGCCAAGTGCCAGCTGAACTTACTCCAGCCACTCTCGATACTATTCGTCAGACAGTTACCGATGAGGATTTAAGCGAAGCTTTAAGCGAAATTGCACTAGTCATGTCTCCTCCGCCACCAGAGCTCACCGTCCGTGAAGTAATCGATCGCGACAATCCCGTGCCCGGCGTCGTCACCGAAACCACCGTTGGTGTCACCGTGGATAATTTGGCTCAAACTCCCAACCCGGGAGTAACTCCCGGGTTGGAGCAAAACCCGGGAGCCACTCCCGGGTTTAGTGAAACCACCGCTCCCGAAGCGGCCGGCGAAGCCGATCGCCTCCAAGCCGAACTCGACCGTCTCAATGCCGAATTTGCCGCCCTCGCTCAGCAACGCACCGATTTAGGCGAAACTATTTTGGCTCGTGACTATCGCTTGCGCGAACTCTCCAGCCGCAGTCTGGATAGCAGCGCCGACGATCGCCTGCACCAACTTTACCAAGCCGCCAAAGAATATCGCGCGGCTTTTCAAGCCGCTAGCTTAGCTGTCCAGTCCGAACCCGACAGCGACCAAAGCGAACGCCTCGCTCAAGCCGTCGCCGCCTATGATAAAATGGTCACCTACGGTTTGGCCTACCAACGCGAACCTATCAATGACAGTCAAGTTTTCGACCTAGATACCGACTTCAAACGTCGCCTTTTACATCTGGCGCGAGGCACTGGTCGCCCCGAAGAACTCACCGCTACCAAAGATCAACTCATCGCCAGCCTTCAACCCCACGGTCTAACCGAAGCCGGCCGCGCCGGGCTGCAACGTTTAGTCGATCGCGCCACCGAATTATCGCATGACACCGGCGCCCGCATCGCCCAGGCCCTCGCCAGTGGCAACTTGCGCGACATGTACGATGAGGAAGCTATCAGTCAGCTCAATGTCGACTTTGCTCATTTGGAAGACGAGTTGCTGCGTCGTTCCGATCCCCTTGCCGAACTTATCCATGCTCATACTGATCACTTGCACACCATCGATCAGGAAATCGGCGCTATGTCACAATATATTTCCCTCACTCGCCAGCTAGAAGATGTTCGCCGCCAGCGTCGTCATTTGCGCGAACAACTCACGTCTCTTGAACCCGCCACGTAAAACCCGGGAGTAACTCCCGGGTTTATGTACTACTCTCGCTGGCCGTGCGGCGAGACTGGATTTTTGCTGGATGTCCAAGACTAGAATTAATGGCCGCGTTTGTCGCTCTTATGGTTTGACAGTATTTAGCCGCCCGCTCACCCGCGTAGTGACACTGGACTTATGCGAAAATCCGTGTCGAGCCGTGCGGCCAGCGGGAGTGAATTTTGCCCCCAACCCGGGAGTAACTCCCGGGTTTAGTGACAATTTTCGCCTGGAAAACCGCAAACCCGGGAGTTACTCCCGACTTTGACGCAAGTGAGCGATCGCTCCCGCCGTCGCCACCCGCCCTTTGGGCGTTTTTTGAATGAAACCAATTTGTATCAAATATGGCTCGATGACTTCCTCGATCGTGGACTCGTCTTCGCTCGTCGCCGCTGCCAGCGTCGTCAGTCCCACCGGCCCGCCGTCAAACTTGCTCACCATCGTTTGTAGCAAAAACCGATCAGCCTCCGTCAGCCCCAGTTTATCTACTCGCAACAAATCCAAAGCCTGATCCGTGATTTCCGGCGTGATCGCCCCATCGTGTTTCACTTGCGCAAAATCGCGCACCCGCTTGAGCAGTTTGAGGGCGATCCGCGGGGTGCCGCGGCCGCGCCGGGCAATGCGCAAAGCGCTTTGCGCGTCCAAAGCGATTTGCAATTTTTGCCCGGCGCGCCTCACAATCGCTTGCAATTTCTCCGCCGGGTAATACGTCAGCCGATACGTCAGCCCAAACCGATCGCGAAAAGGACCAGTTAGCGCCCCAAACTTCGTCGTCGCCCCCACCAGCGTAAACGGCGGTAAATCAATCCGCACCGTCTTGGCCGCCGGTCCCTTGCCAATCACCAAATCCAGCGCGTAGTCTTCCATCGCCGAATACAGCGTTTCCTCCACCACTTTTGGCAAGCGGTGAATTTCGTCAATAAAAAGCACATCGCGTGGCTCCAGCGAAGTCAAAATTGCCGCTAAATCACCACTTTTCGTTAGCACCGTCCCGCTAGTCACCTTGATATTAGCGTTCATTTCTTTGGCAATCAAATGTGACAGCGTCGTTTTGCCCAGTCCCGGCGGGCCGTAAAAAAGCGTGTGATCCAAAGCCTCGCCCCGCTCCAGCGCCGCGTGCGTCCCAATTTGCAACGCCTCTTTTATTTCGTCCTGCCCGCAAAACTCGTCCCACTCGCCGGCGCGCAAACTCGTCAGCAACACCTCCTCGTCGGGTGTCTCTTCGCTGATCATTTGGTTCACGTTCGCTCGCATACTATTTCTTCAACTTTCCCAAAGCCGCCTTAATCGCCGCCGCTGCATCCATGTTGGCCAAATCCAAATCATTCAGCACTTTGCGCACATTCGGCTCGTCAAAACCCAGCGTCAGCAATCCGGCCAACGCGTCTTCGTACGTTTCCGATTTCGGCGCCAGATCCAATTCCGTCAGTCCGCCCAATTTGTTTTTTAACTCAATGATTAGTTTTTGCGCCAACTTTTTGCCCACCCGCGGGAAACTGGTAAAATATGTCACGTCCGCCTGCTGAATAGCTTCAATAATTCGCGCCGCGCCCGCATCCGTCAGCGTCAGTGCCATTTTTGGTCCGCACCCAGACACGCTCAGTAACATTTCAAAAAGTTGCAAATCGCTCTCGCTGGCCAAGCCGTACAATTCTTGCCGATCTTCGCGAATGTGTGCATACGTAAAAAGCTGGATTTGTCCATCTTTTATTTGACTCAGCGCCCGATTGCCCGCAAAAACTTTATAGCCGACCCCACCGCTGGTGATCACGATAATATAATCGGCATAAGTTTTCACGCTCCCCTGCAAATACGCAATCATCGCAACCCTTTCACTTCCGCCCACAACTTCCGGCCATTCAAAAGCGCCACCGCCGCCACGTACACTAATCCACTACTCAGTAATCCGGCCATGAGCCAACCCTTACTCACCGTCCACGTCTCCATGAAAAAAATCCCGTACGCCGCCATAATTAGCGACCCAGTCAGTGGTGCCCAAATTTGTTCCCACAAATCAAACGTCACATATTTTTTTACCATCATCACCGGCAGGAAACTCGTCAGCGAAATGAGAAAACCTGCGATCGCCACCGCGTCAAAGCCCCACACACCAAAAAGTGGAATGGTCACCACCCACGTCAGCACCGTCCAGAGCACCATCAGTTTCAGCGTTTCATTAATTTTCCCAATGGCATTCAATACATTCGTCAGCGGTGAAGAAATCGCCGCCGGTGCAATCGCCAGCGTGAAAAAAATAAAAGAAATTGTCGCCGGCTCCCACTTGTGATAATGTTCGATCACTTGCGTCAGCGGCCAAAAAAACACGCACATACCCGTTAAAATCGGAAAAATGCTCAGCGTGATAAAATAAATTGACTTTTCAATCGCTCGCTTGATCAAATGTGTCTTGCCTTGTAGCCGCGAAAACGTGGGAAAAGTAATCGCCATCACATTTTGTACCGTTAAATTATAAGGATACATCGACCATTGTTTGGCAAAACTGATCAAACCAAACTGATGCGCGCTCACTCCAAACATCTTTTGCGTAAAATCAGACGCCACAAACAGATAAAACAATTGGTCTTTGACGCGCGCTAGCAAATCGTTGAGCTGAAACTTGAAACCATATTTAAAAGACGCCACAAAACTCTCGCGACTAAAAAGCCACCGCGGCCAAAACGGCACCAAATACAGCATCACCCCCGCTCCCACAATCGAGCGCGCCCAAATTGCCCACGTGTAAGCACTCACGCCAAAACCACGATACACCAGCAAAATTAGCAAACCTTGATAGACCACTTGCTCAATAATTTGCGGCCAGACGAGTTTGTTAAAGTCCAGCGTCCGCGTCAATTTAATCGACGGGACCACCTTAAGCGTGGCAAACACAAACCCAAATCCCAGTGCGTACAAAATGGCCGCGCCGTGCTCGCCCAACTGATGCGCAAATATTCCGCTCCCCACCAGCGCCGCGCACACGCCCACGATTATCAGCGCCAGCGTCATCTGCGTCCAAAAAATTGTCTGATAATCCTCCCGCGTCGGCTCACTTTTTTTCTGAATCAAAGCACTCGCCAGTCCAATGTCCGAAAAAAACGTCAGTATCCCGATAATTTGCGTCACCACGCCGTACACGGCAAATTCCGTCACGCTCAGCAATCCGCCCAAAATCAAGCTGGAGACTAAGCCCAAACCATTCAGCAGCAGCGTCCGCGCAAAATAAGACACCGCCCCCGACACTGACTTTCTTTTAATCTCGTCTTTTTGCATTGTTGTATCCAAGTTTTTCACCTGTCAGCACCCAGGCTGCCAACGCCAACCAGCTGATCGCACTCACCCAATTGCATACTCGCCGCAGCGGCGTACTGTCCAGCTGCACTCCAACTTTGTGTCGTCCCGCCGGTACATCAATGACTATGTTGCCTCGCTCGCTGACACGAATTTCCGCCGGCTCGCCGTCAATTTCCGCTCGCCATCCCGGATAATAAGCAATATTAAATTCCGCCTCTCCACTGGCCTCCCGCTCGAATTGCACCAATTTTTCGTGCATTCGCTCCACCAAAACTGCTGGCTGGTTGCCCTCGTGCACCATTTGCGCCATTGGTACTTCTTGCCACTCATTGGCAAAATCAATCGGCAAATAATCCACCAGCACGCCACTGAGTGTCTGGCGAATATATTCCGGTTCATCAGTATAATGTACGTCCTCACCCGTATATGATTCACCCTGAAAATAAGACGCCGAAGTCCCCACTAGCACCAGCCACAAAGCAACGATGATTGCCGTTTGCCAGCGCTTCGGAAACCATGCTACTCCAGCCGCACCCACCAGCGCCATCAAAATGATACTTATCCCCAAATATCGCCACGGAAACTGCGCAAAAGCCAATAAATCCGCCGCTGCTTCCCAAATGAACTGACTCTTGCTCATGGTCATAAAAAGTGTAAACAAAAAAATTGCGAAAAAACAAGTAAAAAGTAACACTTTGTGCAATTTTTGTCTATTATGCCACCACTCTTTGGCACTAGCCACCATCGCTCCGGCACCTATCGCCACGCCCGCCCACTGCGCCCAACCCAAGAAAAATGACAAACCGTCGTCAGGCCCCCAGCCGCTCCCACCGTAGCCAAAGTTATCCCGCCAGAATTGCCTAAAGTAGACAAAATGTAAACGAAAATTAAAATAATCGCCAAGTATCCATGTATTTACCTGCGTTAATTCTTTTTCAATCAGGGCCGGCAGCAAGTAAAAAGCCGTCAAACCCAAGCATGCCACCGCCCACGTCGCCAGCCGCTTGACGACGTCCCAGACAGACAAATGCGCCGCCCGCTCCAGCGCCACCTCCGCCACTATATATAATAATAGTACCGGTGCCGCCAGCATGGTCGTGATATTGTGCGATAAAATCAGCACCACGCCCCCACCCACGATATACCACTGATAATGTTTTTCATCGCGGATCAATCGCGTCAAACCGCACAGTAGCCACGGCAGTGCCGCCATCGCCCACAACTCACTCATCGCCCCGCGCGCAAACAAATCCATCGCCCGATAAGACGCCAGCGCACTCATGCTCGCGCTCAAAGCCGCCACTTCAATGCTAAACCACTCGCGCGCCCATTTGTAGCTGCCCCACAGTGTCACCACCGAAACCGCCAGCCACAAAATCTTGGTACACCAAACTAAATCAACGCCCAGCAAATGAATCAGCGCCCCCAAAAAGTAGGGCAGGGGGGCGTAAAATTCAAACAAAGGCATCCCGTAGCCCCAACCGAAATTTTCGCTCCAAATCACCGGCCACTGTCCCTCCAGCAACCCGCGCGTCATTTCTGCTATGCGCGCCCCGTGTAAATAGTCATGCGTGTGAAACATTGGCCGGGTCAGCAATGTCCAGGAAAAAACCACCACCGTCCCCGCCAAAATTATCGCGGCCAACCAATGTTTT
Organism: bacterium; assembly: GCA_017431585.1. Classification (GTDB taxonomy): domain Bacteria; phylum Patescibacteriota; class Microgenomatia; order UBA1400; family PJMF01; genus RGIG2560. The sequence continues at coordinate 15,577 of JAFRKU010000073.1, forward strand.
TTCACCCAGAGACCCACTTTGTCCATCGTTTATTTTTCCCAACCGCCCGGCCGGCTCTGATACCATTGTCGCAGCGACGCAATCGAATCCTGCAGCGTTTTTTCCGGTCGCCAGCCCAGCACTTCGCGCACGTGCCCCGGATCCGTGTAAGCCGCCGGATTTTCGCCCTGGCGTTTGTCGCCAGCCTCTTTTTTCTCAAATTCTATCCCAAAAGCTTTCTCCACCGCCCCCACGATTTCCCGCACCGAGTAACCCGTGCCGTTGCCTAAATTAAAAGTATCCGATTTACCGCCATTTTTCAAGTATTCGTCTGCCATGTAATGCGCCCGGACCAAATCTTCCACGTCGATATAATCGCGAATTGGCGACCCGTCTGGCGTGGGCATATTTTGAAAAGTAAAATAAAAAGGCTCCAAACCCATCGCCCCGCGCACCGCATTTTGCATCAAGTGGACCGAAGGATGTTTACTGTCGCCAATCGTCCCGTCGCTCGCCGCCCCGCACACATTAAAATAGCGAAACACCACGTATCGCAAATCCGTCCACGCCGCTTCCATCTGCAACATTTTTTCTACCAATAATTTACTCAAACCGTATGCATTTACCGGTTCTGCCGGCGTGTCTTCTTTTAAAGGCAACTCATCGGTCGCGCCGTAAATTGCACATGTGGACGAAAAAATAATTTTGTTGACCTGATACTGGTGCATGGCGCTGATTAAATTAGCCGTCCCCGCCACATTATTTTGAAAATATAATTCTGGTTTTTTCGTGGATTCATCCACGCTACACAGTGCCGCAAAATGTAACACACTTTCTGGCTGCACTCGCTCCACCGCCGCATCAATCGCTTGTCTGTCGCGCAAATCGCCCTGGATGAACTCAATCGGCCCCAGACTGCGCAACTGTTCGATTGCCTGGGCAAACCCCCGGCTCAAATTGTCAAACACCGCTACCTGGTAACCCTTTTGTAAAAACAGCCGCACCGCATGACTACCAATGTAACCCGCGCCCCCGGTAATTAAAACTTTCCCTTGCATACTCCTTATTATACCATCATAATTAACCAATCTTAAACCCAGTTTGCTTGCTCACAAAGTCATTTTCGTGGTAAAATATACCCCATGGCAGAAAAAAAATCCACTTCTAAGTCAAGTTCGAGTCGTCGCAGTCGGCCGCCCAAAAGTGAACAAGTCAAAGTCGATCGCTACGAAATTGCGCTCTATGCCGGGCGCACGATCGCTTGGAGCGTGATCGCCACCATCTCTATCGCCACAATTATCTGGCTGTATCGACCTTATTGGCTACAGCTTTATGCTCAATTGTATGGCCGACCGGCCAGTAACACACCGGTCGCCACCGTCACCAGTCAGACCGAAACCACCTCCACCAATGTCACTCTCGCCCCCGACGCCATTATCCCCACCGCCAGCATGTCAGCCACTTTTCTCAACGACTTTTTGCAAGCCGTCATTGAGGCCACCCCCGAAGGCGGACTCGTCGCCACTGCCAGCGCGCCGTTGCTGCGATAACGTCTCTGTGTCAATCGTCAACCCGGGAGTAACTCCCGACTTTTGCCACAACCCGGGAGCTACTCCCGGGTTGTACATTAATTTTCGCCTGGAAAACCCCAAACCCAGGAGTAACTCCCGGGTTTGGGGTTAATCATCAATTTTGACCACTTATTCCATGCTGGCCGCTAATTTGCGCCATTGGGAATTGAGGTAACGTTTCATTTTGGACAAATCGTCTTCCGCGTAGCGTTTACCTATTTGCAAACTTTCCATCACGTCGTCGACCATGTCTTGATAAGTTTTTTTATCCAACTTATCCAAGGTCCGCTCGAATTTGCGAATTTGGATTTCCCAAGCTCGCCGGGCGTCATTAAAAAGCGCCGTGGTACTTTCGTTGACTTCACCGAAAATATCATACACTCGCTCGGCAATCGCTTCGCTTTCGGATTCCAGGTAATCACCCCATTCTTCCATCTTGCGCGCCAAAAGCCGTCGGTTGGCTCGTCCCGAGCGCGGGCTCAAAAAAAACATCGCTGCCGCTCCGCCGATAGCCCCAATCGCCATGCCGGCTAAAGCAGGCCAAAAATTGCTTTGTCGCTCATACATCGCTGATCCTTTCTAACTACTTGCCACTTTTTCCAAAGTGTGCTATTATTATAACAGTTAAATAGGATAAAGTCAATTATGTGGAAGTTTTTTGAGAAAAAAGATACGTCGGCACCAGTTTGCCCACCGGTTAAAAGATTTTTTAGCATCGCTTTGGGCGAAAAAACGCTCGCTGCGGTTTTGTGGGAGGCCGATACCACCGTCAAAGTGCTCTCCAAATCCGAAGTCAAACCGTATTTTGGCGACAACGATTTGCTTATCAAACTCGATCAAGCGCTCCAAGAACTCGGCAGCGCAGGCGAAACCGTGCACCAAACGCTTTTTCATCTGGATTCATCGCTCATTCGCGGCAGCGATATCGCCGCCGAAAAACGTGAACTTTTTGACAAAATCACCACCAATTTGCAGCTGGAATCTATCGGTTTTGTGGCCAATACAGAAGGTGTGATCAATGCCAAACTCTCGCTCAATCCGGAGCTAGACAAACAATTGGTCGTTGAATTCACCTCTGATCACATTATTTACTCGTTATTCTCGCAAAAACAATTGTTGGAATGTTTGCAGCTTTCAGCCACCGACGATTTAGCCACCCAATTCAAAGGTGTTCTTGTCCAGCTCGCTGGCAAAATTGGCGCGGACTATAGCCAATTTTTCACCGTCAGCGACGAACTCACGACCACCAACGATCCCGTCTCTCACACTACGGCTCCTCCCACCTTAAATGTCAACTTCATCTCTCAATTGCTCGCCAGCGATGAATTGCGCGCCAAACTGGAAACTTTACCCGCCGGCCTCCCGCTCAAAAGCGAAATTTTGGGCTGCGACATTTTGCTTTCGTATCTCGTCGTCCCTTCCGCCACCATTATCGCCAAAGCCTATGGCTGGCTCAAAGAGCCCGCTCCCGAACCCGCCACACCCGATGCCCCCGCCAGCACTCCGCCGGAAACACCCGTGCCTTTAGAAAGCGAAGCGCTCCCGGTTTTATCCCGGCAAAAAAATCTGGCCCCAACGGCGGTGGAGCCGGCCGAATTTGCCACTCCCGCCCCTATTGTGGACAAAAAACCCCTCGATCGCGACACCAAAGTTAAAATTGCTTTTTTGGCCGGTAGCTTGGGCTTAATTGTGGTCGCAGCGATTGTTTTTTGGCTCTGGCTCGCCAGCAGCAGTGTTACCGTTCAGTTGCAAGCCAACCGCGAACTCGTCAATCGCAATTTGCAAATTGTCGTCGATCCGGAAGCCAAAAAAGTGGATGATTCCGATCCGAATGCCATCGTTTTGCCGGGCATCGTCAGCACCAAACAAATCGAATACGAGCTCGAATACACCACCACCGGCAAAAAAAATGTCGGTGAACCGGCGCGTGGCAAAGTAGAAATCATCAACAAAAAAACCGAAGGTACCAAGATTAACAAAGGCACCGTCATCGAAAACGGCACCGTTAGCTACGCTCTCAACGACGAAATCACCATCGACGCCGCCCAAGAAACCTCCGACGGCCGCACCTACGCCAAAAAAGAAGTCAACGTCACCGCTCTGGACATCGGCACCGCCGGCAACATCAAAAAAGGCACGTCGCTGCGTGTTGGCTCTTCTGTCAAAGAAGACATCGAAGCCGTCGCATTAGAAGATTTCACTGGTGGCACCGACAAAACCATTCGCATCTTCTCTCAAGAAGATCAAAAAGCTGCCCTTGCTCTGGGTCAGGATGGTTTGGAAGAAGAAATCATGAAACAATTAGAAGGCCAACAAGACGACGGTTACTTAGCTCCGCAAATCGAAAACGTCAAAATCACCGACCAATCTTTTGATCACAAAGTCGGCGACGAAACCGAAAGCGTCACTTTGGCCATGAGTGCCACCGTGCCGGTCGTCACCTATGACGAAAGCGAACTCAAACCGATCGCCCTGGCCGCCCTAGAAAAAGAATTGCCAGAAGGCAACGTCTTTTTGGACGAAGAACCTACCTATATGTCCACGGTCGACGAAGCCAAAACCACTCGCGGCAACGGTGAAATTTACATCCAAGTCGGCGTCAGTCGCGGCAGTCTCAAAACCATCGACCTGGATAGTTTGCAAAATCAGTTGTTAGGCGCGGCCGTGACCAAGGTGGACAACATCATCAAAACCTATCCCGCCATCAAAGAATACCGACTGGTTTGGAGTAATGCCATCGCTCGCAATTTAGGCAAGCTCCCCGACAACCCCGACCGCTTGCTTTTGCAACAGGTCGACCAATTACCTTGATTTAGTGGTATAATCGGCCCTATGTCATCAAAATTGCGTCGGCACTTGGTTTTATTGACAGCCTTTACCGCTGGCGCGATTTGTTTGGCCATGTCGCTGTTTCCTTTGGTCCGTGGGCTGTATCTCAATTTAAGTGACAAGTTACAGCCCGTGGTTATTTTCCCGCTTAATCAAGACAATTTTCTCGCCAGTTTGCACTCCGGCCCCAAAATCGTCGCCGAAATGGTTTCCACCGATGCCAAACAACCCGTCATCGTTGACGAACTGGACTACGGCAACATTGCCAATTGGTTTACCGCCGGCAGTGTCCAGGCGCAAACCCAAACCGAGCAAACCTACTTGCTCAATATTGACAAACTCAATATCCACCATGCCCTGGTTAAAGTTGGCGGCGTGCAAATCGATTACAATCTCGTCCAATTTAATACCGACGCCACCGTGGGCAGTTTTGGCGCCCCGGTTATTTTCGGCCACAGTATGCTCCGCCAATTTTACAACCCCCGCGAGTCAAATAAAGAGCGATACAAAGGGATTTTTTCCACGATCATGACGCTGGAACCCGGCGATGAAATCCAAGTCGTCACCGATACGGTCACGTATACCTATGTTGTCACCGAGCTCACCACTGTCCAGCCGGATGACGATTTCATCCTCCGCCAAGATCCCTCGCGCCGCCAACTCAAATTAGTCACCTGCACACCCGAAGGCACCCGGCTGCGTCGGGGGGTCGTGACCGCGGAGTTGCAAATATGAAAGTCTTAGCCCTGGATTACGGTACCAAAAGAGTCGGCGTCGCCGTTAGCACCGGCTCGCTGGCTCAGCCTCTGACCATCATCGCCCACGACGCTCAATTGCTACCCAATTTACAGCGACTCATCCATGAATACCAACCGGATACTATCGTCATTGGCCTCAGCGAAAACACCATGGCTACCCGCACACGCGAGTTCGCCCGCCAGCTGAGCACCGTCACCGACGTCCCCTTGGCTTTCACCGACGAAACCTTGAGCTCCCACGAAGTCCACGAACTGCTCTGCTACCACCCCCGCCATCAAAAACAAGGCCCCATCGATCACTATGCCGCCGCCGTCATTTTGCAACGCTGGCTAGACGAACAGGGGCGATAGCGGGGCGATAGAACCAATTTCCGGGGCGATAAAACAGTTTGCCAGAGATATATCTTTAATACACTCGTAATTCCTCGCCCAATTGCCACTTATTATGATATAATAGCCTTCGGCTATAGACGCCATCTGTTTGCGCAAGTAAACCAGATGGTCCCAGAAGTTGGAATGATAGAAGGCAGCTCGCCTGACTTTTATCCAATTTCCTTGGGTCAAAGTCTATAGCCGGCGAGGTGCCTTCTATCATGGAAGCAACACTTTGCCGGCTAGACTTGAAAGGAAATTATGCGAGTACGACTCGTTGCGAGTGGGCCGTTTCGGCGCGGCCAGGGTGGTTTTTGTATCTATTGGGCATCACGCGTCACTCGCCAGTTAACTGGCGTCATGGTTGGAATTTTGGCGCTGATGTGTCGGATAGGTGTTTGCAGTGGGCCGCTTGCTGCACAAGCGGCCACTATCCCGACTGGCTACCTTGAATTCGGCAAGTATATTAAAGCCAGTGACTACAATTACATCAATGCCACTTCCTTATCTTGTCCGTCAGGTAGCGAATACTGCGGCGACAATACTTTTTATGATGCTGATCGGCAAACATGTGATATCTTGACACTCCAAAACTTTACCTCTATTATGTGTGATGCTTTCACCACTCCCACTGGCACCAATTACATTCATATCGGCTATCTGATGGATGAACGTGACCACCAATTTTACGCAGTCCGCAAATATGCCGATGGCCACTGCTGGTTGGCGGAAAATTTAAAATTTGGCCACAACTGTCATGCCACTACTTTTACCACCAGTGACACTAGCACTGCGGGTTATGTCGGCACCTATAACGGCTACGCTTATCGTGGCTTATGCCGGTCACCAGGCGTAAATTTTGATGGCTATTTATACAACTGGGAAGCGGCCATGAATAACAACACTGCTCTTTTTACTGGCACTTATAATAATCGTACCAATGGCACTACTCTTGCCACCCATGATATTTGCCCGCTTGGCTGGCACATCCCCACTGGGGGTAACTTTGGCGAGTGGCATTTGCTGGCGCAAGCTATTGCTGGCCAAACCTTTGCCGATGGCTGCTCTGCCGCCACTTGTAGTGACGCTTATAATTTTTTTCGGACTGCAAATACTAACAGCTGGAATGCCACCACTTACTCCACTTTGGCTGGCGTAGCTATTGATGGTACACTTATGTATCAAGGCACATCAAGTGCCGTTTGGTGGAGTTCAACACCATCAGCCTCTTCTGGCATGACTTATATTTTTGATGCACCAGAAGCTCTTTATGTCACCAGGCACTATTATCGATACGCCGGCCTCTCTGTCCGCTGTCTCGCCGACTACTAAACCCGGGAGCTACTCCCGGGTTGTACATTAATTTTAGCCTGGAAAACTCTAAACCCGGGAGTTACTCCCGGGTTTGCAATTATACATGTAGTTGTCTCATTTTTACAAATTCGCCCCGTGGCACTTTTTAAACTTTTTGCCACTCCCACACGGACACGGATCATTGCGCCCCACGTTTTTGAATTTATCAGCCTCGCTTGCCGCCGTCGCGCTTTCGCCGCCGGCCTTGCGCGCCTGCTGGGCCCGAATAGCCTCTGCCAGGCTACCACTGGAATGATCAGAGGCTGGCGCCGCCTCACTTGTTCTCGTTGGCGCCATCGCTCCAGCGTCTCCCGCCATTTGATCAAACATCACAAACTGACTATTGCCGCCAATCTCCACACCACCGTTTTGCGCTTGCTCGCGCAGCTGCGCTTCGCGCGCCTGCGCCGCCGCCAGAGCCTGCGGATTGACTTGCACGTGAAACACCCGCGTCACCACTTGCTGACGGATATTATTCATCAATCGGTCAAAAAGCGCAAACCCTTCTTTGCGATATTCCGCCAGTACCGTATTTTTGTCGCCACGCATCCAAATGCCTTGGCGCAAATCTTCCATCTCGTCCAAATGATTCATCCACAACTCGTCAATGGTACTCAGCAGAATTTGTTTTTCCAACTCATTGCTCAGTGTCGTGCCCAACATCTGCGAGCGCGCCTCATATGTTTTGCGCACCAAAAGTTGCAGCTCGCGCGTTACGCGCGCTTGATCTTGTCCCCATTTATCCAGCTGCACCGTGATGTTGTGTTGCGACTCGTCGTCAAAAGGAATCACCTTTAGCACCCGCTCCAGCAGCAATTGTTTCGTCTGCTCCCAATCGCCACCAGCGAAAGCCGCCGTCACCCCGCTACTAATGTAATCATCCAAATATCCCAAAATTTCGCTACTCAAAGTCCGGCGCGCTTGCTGACTTTCGTCCACCGGCGTAGCCGCCACGTCCACGCTCGAAAGCTCCAAAAATTGCCGCCGCTTTTTGTAAATCACGTCGCGCTGTTTGTTCATCACGTCGTCAAACTCCACCAGTCGCTGCCGTTGGTCAAAAAAGTAGCCCTCGACTTTGGTTTGCGCCGATTCAATCGCTTTGTCCACCATCCCGGCTTCAATCGGTTGACTCTCCGGCATTTTCAGCGCATCCATCATCGCCGCAATCCGCTCGCCGCCAAAAATCCGCATGATATCGTCTTCCAGTGCGATATAAAATCGCGACGTCCCCGGGTCACCCTGTCGCCCGGCCCGCCCGCGTAACTGATTATCAATCCGCCGCGACTCGTGCCGCTCCGTCCCCAAAATCGCCAAGCCGCCCAAGCCGCGCACTTCCTCATTGTGTTTTTCCCACTCGGCCAGCGCTGCTTCAAATTTTTCCTGATTGTACTTGCCAATTTCTTGTCGGAAATCTTTCAGTTCCGGTTTCGCCCCGCCCAACACGATGTCTACCCCGCGCCCGGCGATATTCGTCGCCACCGTAATCGCACCCTTTTGCCCGGCTTGGGCAATAATGAAAGCCTCACGCTCATTGTTTTTGGCGTTGAGCACTTCGTGGGCGATGTTTTTTTTGTTGAGTAGTCGTGACACAATTTGGTTGTGATCAATCGAGCGCGTCCCGATCAAAATCGGCCGCCCCGTGGCGTGAATTTCTTCCACTTCCTTCACCAGCGCCGAATATTTAGCCGCCGCCGTTTTGTACACCAAATCCGTCAAATCTTCGCGCGCCACCGGTTTATTCGTCGGCACGATCAGCACGTCCATATTGTAAATCTTTTTAAATTCTTCCGCCTCCGTGCCCGCCGTGCCCGTCATTCCGGCCAATTTGTGATACATCCGAAAATAATTTTGCAGCGAAATCGTCGCCAGCGTCCGCGATTCTTGTTGGATTTTCACGTGCTCTTTGGCTTCAATCGCTTGATGTAAACCGTTGCCATACCGCCGCCCCGGCATCAGCCGTCCCGTGTGCTCGTCCACAATAATCACCTGTCCATCGCGCACAATGTATTCTTTGTCTCGCTGATATAGCGCATCCGCCCGCAGTGCATTTTCTAAATAATGAATGGTATCAAAATTTTCTTCGTACAAATTTTTCACGTTGAGTTTTTGCTCAATCCGTTTCACGCCCAAATCCGTCAGCGTCGCCGTCTTTGCTTTTTCGTCCAGCGTATAATCCGTCGCCGGCGCCAAAGTTTTCACCAAACTGGCGTAATAATTGTACTTGTCCGTCGGCTCCCGATCTGGCGCTGAAATGATCAACGGCGTGCGCGCCTCGTCAATCAAAATCGAATCCGCTTCGTCCACAATCGCAAAATAATGCGCCGTGTCTTGCCGCTGCACCATTTTATCCAAACTGGCCACCATGTTGTCGCGCAAATAATCGAAACCAAATTCGTTATTAGTCCCGTAAACAATATCGCAAGCATATGCTTGCTGACGAGTTATTTCGCGCCAGTGTTCCAACCGTTCGTCGCCGCGATCATCCGTCTGCACTTCCGGGTCAAACATTTTGGCTTGATCGTGAATAATCACCGCCGTCTTGAGTCCCAAAAAATGGTAAATTTGCCCCATCCAGCCGGCGCCCACTTCTGCCAAATAATCATTGACCGTCACCAAATGCACCCCGTGCCCCAGCAACGCATTCAGATACAGCGGACACGTCACCGTCAAAGTTTTCCCCTCACCGGTTTTCTGTTCCGTGATCTGTCCGTAGTGCAAACCAATGCCAGCGATCAATTGCACGTCGAAATGTCGCATCCCTAGTTTGCGCCGCGACACCTCCCGCACCGTCGCGAAAGACTCGGGCAAAATCAGTTCCAGCGCTTGCTCTTCCGTCTGCCCTTGAGCCACTGCCTGAGCAATAATGGCTTTAAACCTAGATGTTTGCGCGGCCAATTTTTCATCAGATAAAGCTTGAATCACCGGCTCTAATTCGTTAATTTGATCAACTTTTGTCTGATACTTTTTCAGTCGCTTTGCATTGTCATCAAACAAGTCATTGATAAATTTCCACATATCTCCCTTTGCTTCGTCGCCGCACTGTCACTGCCCTCTATTTCAAATTTTTAAAATAGTCGGCCACTTGCGTTTTGTATTTTTCGTTGTGCATCACGTAATCCAAGTGGGCAATGAAATAGTTTTCCGGGTCGCCGGTCGTCATCCAGTGGCCTTTGGTTTTTTCCACAATCACGTCTGCACTTTCGGCAATTTTCGTAATCGCATCCACTGTCCACAATTCGTCATCAAGTCCCGTGTTCTTGGCGTTTAAATGCTCAAAAACATCTTGGGTCAGCAAGTAGCGACCGTACGAAGCCAAAGTCGAAGGCGCCTTGCCCACTTTCGGTTTCTCCACGATATTGCCCAAAAGTTTCTTCTTTTCGTCTTTAAACGAAATGATACCGTATTTGTTCACAATTTCCGGCGCCACTTCTTGGGCCATGATAATCGCCTTCGCTTCCGGATGCTTTTGATAGCTTTCGATCAATGTTTTCGCGTCCGAACTCCCGAACACCACGTCATCGGAATACAGCACCAAAAAAGCGTCTTCTTTCGTCAAAAAGTCGCGGGCGCTGGCAATCGGCGAACCGTTGCCGTAGGGGAGAGCTGGGTCCTGCGTAATCACGGTAATCTTCGGGAAATCCAGCACTTTTTGCACTGGCTCGTAGCGGTCTTCTTTGCCTTGACTGGCCAATTGTTTGCGAATCCGATTGACGCTGTTGTTGAAATAATCCTCGTAAATCGGCTTACCTTCGGCCGTGGCCACAATAATTATTTCTTCAATTCCGGCAGCCACGCATTCCTCCACCACCAATTGCATAATCGGTCGATTGCCCAAAGGCAGCATCGCTTTCGGAATCGTTTTGGTAATCGGCAGATAACGACTGGCAAAACCTGCATCGGTAATCACCGCTTTTTTCACTGCTGACATGTTGTCCTTTCTCGCATTAAGCCGCCCTGCCATTAATTTTACTTGCTAATCCGTAGTGATCGCTTGTCTGTCCGCCCGCTGGCCGGCTGTTGCCCGCCGCAAAACTTGTTCCCGCGCTCCCGCCGGTAGTGGCAAAGTTACTGGTATTAATCTGGCGGTTCATCCCTCCGGCCCGACCGCTGCCCATCAGTGCTTTGGCGTCCACGCCATATAAAGAAGCCGCTTTAATCGCAATCTGTTGTTGCACTCGTTTCAGTTCCACCGGATTACTTTGCACTGCGGCCGACTGGGCTTTCATTTGCAACTGACGCAGTTGCATCCGCTCCCGCGCTCCGCCGCTATTGGCGCCAAAGTTTTGGCTCATTTGTCCGCGCGCCCCCAAATTCCGGCCGTTGACCACCACCGAATTACCGCCCGCTCCGCTGTTGAGCCCACCGCGTCCACCGCTATTGAGTCGCGCTCCCAGGCTCGCTCCAAATTGTGAACTTTTAGCTAGCATCAGCGCCTTCTACCAACTTAATCGCTTTGTTGATTCTCGCCAAAACCTCATCATGACCAATCACCGCCATCGTTTCAAAAAGCGGCGGCGTCGCCGTCTTGCCCGTGATCGCCACGCGCAGCATCATGAAATACTGGCTCTTTTTGTACTCTTTTTGCTCGCACAGTCCCCGAATTGCTTGCTCGATGTTTTCCGTCTTCCAAGCGATCGTTTCCAAAAACGCCTTCGTCAGCGACAGTTGCATTTTCACCAGGGTCGCATCGGCTTTTTTGAGCAACAATTTGGGATCCACTTCCACCTCATGCCAGAAAAAGTCCGTTAATTCCGCAAAATCTGCCAGCGTCACCATGCGCTCGTAAACCAAAGCCAGCACTTCTTCCAGCACATCCATCGGGAAATCAAAATCCACAAATCCGTAGGCCATCAACTTCCGACCCAATTCCGCCAAACCTTTTTCTTCCACCATTTTGCGAATGTAATAGCCGTTGTACCAATTCAAACGTTCTACATCGAAAATCGGCCCCGTCTTTTGCACCCGATCCAAGCTCGCTACTTGCAAAAATTCCTCCAAGCTGAAAACCTCCTTGCCTTCCGGATGTGACCAGCCCAAAAGTGCAATAAAATTGATCACCGCTTCCGGCAAGTAACCTTTTTCCCGGTAAGACAAAATTGAGACGTCGTTTTTGCGTTTGCTAATTTTGCTCTTGTCGGTGTTGCGAATCAGCGGCATATGTGCAAACTCCGGCGGCTCCCAACCGAAAGCCTCGTACAGCAACAAATGTTTGGGCGTTGAGGAAATCCATTCCTCACCGCGCAGCACGTGCGTAATTTGCATCAAATGGTCATCGATCACCACCGCCAAGTGATACGTCGGGAAACCGTCGCTTTTCATCAAAATTTGATCATCAATCAAATCACTTTGGAATTCCACGTCGCCGCGAATCAAATCGTGCCAACCGATCACTCGCCCCTTGGGCACTTTCAAGCGAATCACGTGTTTATCGCCGTTGTCCAGCCGTTTTTTGACTTCCGCCGGATCGGCGTCCCGCCAGCGACCATCGTAGCGCGGCAATTCCCCGCGCGCAATTTGATCTTTGCGCATCTGTTCCAATTCTTCTGGCGTGGCAAAACAGTAGTACGCCCAACCGTTGTCAATCAACTTTTGCGCATATTCCTGATAAATATCCAGCCGATCGCTTTGGTGATATGGCTCGAAAGGTCCACCCTTGACGCCACCTTCGTCATAAGGGATCCCCAGCCAGGCTAAGCCCTCATAAATTAAAGCCTCTGCTTCCGGCACAAATCGCTTCCGGTCCGTGTCTTCAATCCGAATCACAAATTGTCCGCCACTTTGGCGCGCCAGCGCCAAATTAAACAAAGCCTGCCAAGCCGTCCCGATGTGGGCAATGCCGGTGGGCGATGGCGCAATTCTGGTCCGTTTTTCTTGCATAGGACTATTATTATACCGCACAATTTGGCAATTTGGTGAGCAGTTTTGGTTGCCATCAGTATTTACAGCCAATGTTAAAGAATTTTGCCCAATGTTAAAAAATCGTTAAAAGTGACAAATTTTTCACTTGTTAGGCGCCGCCTAATAACTGCCCAAGTGAGCAAATTTGCAGTTTTCTGTTTTACACCATTCGGAGCCAGGCGTAGCACCCAATTGACAGGATACATTTTTGCGCTATAATAAACACAATCAAATAGAAAGCCGACCATGAGCGACACTAAAAAAATTTTACTCATCGAAGACGAAACTGAGTTGCGCGAATTGTATACTTTGCTTTTGCAAGGTGCCGGCTACGAAATCACTGCTTGTGCCGACGGTAAAGAAGGTTTGGCGGCCATGGAAAAAGGCGGCTTCGACCTAGTTTTGTTGGACATTATGCTGCCGTTCCTCGATGGTTTGCAAATTTTGGAAAAAGTGCACGCCGCCGGCGACCAAGCGGCGCAAAAATGTGATAGCGTCGTGCTTTTGACCAATTTAGCCCAGGACCAAACCATCGCCAAAGGTCTGGAATTCGGTGTGCGCGGCTACATGATCAAAAGTGATTACAACCCCGAACAATTATTGGAAGCCATCGCTGACTTTTTGCACAATTGATACTAGCGCTCCCCAAAAAATAGCGCGCACCGCTCAATTTTTCACTTATTAGGCGGGGTGCGTGTCACGAATTTGAGTTAGCAATTGTTGCCGCCGCGCTTCTTGCTGACTATTCAATTGCTCCAGCTCATCCAAAGTCGCCAACTCTTTTTGCGCTTGCGCAATCGTCTCTCGGCTCACTTCTCGCCGGTGCGCTGCCGTTTGCACACTCCACTCGTGAGCCAAGTCGGTTTTCGCCGCAAACCGCATGAAACTCCGATTTAAACTCAGCCGGGCAATCTTTTACTGGAAATCCTCGGGCAAAGTCGCCAGCCAATTTTTCAAATTGCCCTCCGGATGGGCGGCGTAATACGTTTGATACGAACCGGCCGCTTTTTGCAAAAACGGATTGTGCCAAGCGGTGTTAATGATGTAATCAGACGTCACCGCC
>JAFRKU010000074.1 GCA_017431585.1 bacterium
ACCGGCACGGGTGAGCGGCCAGGCAAATATGTGTTACTCAATGTAGACAAGCCGGTGGCTAACGGAAGCCGAGTGTGGTGAGACGGCGCCTAACAAGTGAAAAATTTGGTCACTTTTTAACGATTTTTTAACATTAGTAGTCAGCGAGGCAGCGGACAGTAAAACCGTTGAATTTTTGATAGCGGCAACCGGGACAAGTGCGACCTTGAAAGATGGAGATAGTATAAGCATCTGGCGCATCATAGAGCGTACCACTCCACCAGTAGGCATTTTGATTGCCAGCGTGAGCCCCAGAATTCTGCGCGTGACCAGCGACAGTGGAGCGAGCAGAAGCATTCCAATTGTTGGTAGTGAGGGCGTGGAAAAAGTCGTAAACGGCAGCACAACTGGCGTCATTGCAAATGTATGAGATTTCTCCGCCAATGACACTTTCGGCGAGCGAGCGCCACTCTGTTTGTTGAGGCAAGTGCCAGCCTAGCGGACAGATGTCATGGGTGGCGAGTGTAGTGCCATTGACGCGATTGTCATAGGTACCGTTGTAGACGGCGGTAGCATTATTCATGGCTGCTTCCCAATTGTACAGGTAACCATCGTAATCGGCACAGCTGCCGCTGGTGTCTGCTGTCTCGCATGGTAGGCGACATTTGCCTTTGTAGGCGTGGCCGCCGTAGGTGCCGACGTAGCCGGCGACGGAAGTGTTATCGTTGGCATTGTAGCCAGTGCTAATGGGGTGACTACACAGCTTGAGATTTTCCGCCAGCCAACAATGGCCGTCGGAGTACTTGCGCACAACGTAGGGCGTGCCGTCGCGTTCATCAGTGAGCGTGCCAACATATGTATAACCATCATTACTGGGCGTGGCAAAGGCGTCACACATGGCGGAAGTAAAGTTTTGCATGGTAAGTCCATCTAAAACATGAGAATCAATAGAGCATTGTTGGATGTAGGCTGTTTCGCTAGGGAAGCACTTGACATATTTACCAGCTAACCATTGACCGTCGGGACAAGTGAAAGCAGTGGCGGACTGAAGTTGGTCATTGGTGTGCAGTTTAATGTAGTTGCCGACGGCCGCCGAGTTGACGGGCATTTGGGCCGCGCGCGAAGCGCGCGGCCCACTGCAAACTATGCCACCCACCAAACAAATTGTACCAACCAGACCGGAAAAACATTGGTTTGCCGGTGTTTTGTTTGATGTCGCTTTCTTATTATCCCCTACCCGGCGGCCGCAAAAAGCCGCCCGTCGATGCCCATGTAGCATGACTGACCTTTCTGTTTTGTCACTCCCAACAAGGTCTGCTCAACAAAGAAGCTCCTTGCTAGGTTATCGAGTGCGCACGCCAGAAAGCGGGACGGAACTCGAAGCAAGAAGCTTCTTTGTAGTCCAACTTTCTTATGTGCTAGACTCGACCTTGTTGGAAATACAACAAAAGTCCCGTCTCTCGATAACCTGTGGGTATTATATCACATTTGCCTCCAAATGTGCGAGCAATTTGCGATCAGTATTTATGCCTTGACGCAAATTTACCAGCAAGCACAAAAATCCATGCAATAGTTATTAGGTGCCGCCTAACAAGTGAAAAATTTGGTCACTTTTTAACGATTTTTTAACAATTTTTTAACATTGTGGCTTTTAGCGCTGGCACTCGGGATTGTTGCCGGCGAGACGGTCGGAAAGCAGGCAGACCAACGGGTAGCGGCGGGCACGATAGACAAGGCGGCCGTATTCGATGGCGGCGGTGGCAAAAGTGAGCAAACTGACGAAAAGCCCGAGCCAGCCGTAAATTTGGGGAGTGAAATCAATCACGATCGTGCAGGTGCCCGATTGATCGGCGCTTGCGCATTGAGCCGGGTCGATGAGCCAACCGTTGGCCCAGTCGTCATATTTTAATGGCGAGAGCAAGCGGCCGTTGACACGGGCTTGCCAGCCGGGGTGATAACCTTGGTCGAGAACAATTAATCCTGGTTGATCGGTGGTTTTGAAGGTGACATCGGCTTCGTAGTGGCTGGTGCCGTTTTTGCGGACGCGGATTAATTGGAGCGGATTGGTGTACACCGGCGGCTGACTGGTAGCGGTGGTCGAGAGGGTGATTTTGGTCAGCCACTGAGTGGGAATCGGATAAGCGACGGTTTGGAGCAGGTCGTTGGCGCTGAGTTCCCCGGCGATGGAGCGATTGGCCGAGTGGATATCAAAATAGGACGTGCGGCGCATAAGCGGGAAGCTGAAAGTGTGGGTGATTTGGTCATTTTGTAAGCGCGTTTCCCAACTTTGGACTTGATGATTGATATCCCAGAAGTAATATAAAAGCGGTAAGCCGGCAATATTTTGAGCGTCGATGCGGACTAAAAACGAATGTTTGCCGTTGTCTAGGCGTGAATTGTAAAAAGTGTCGCAAAAGGAGCCCATGTGATCCGCCTGGTAGCGATAACCGTGCTCGCCTAAAAGCTCGCGGCTGACTTCGCCACGGAAAATGACGTCGCAATTGTTTTGGTTGTCGTTGGCGAGACTATCGAGATAAATCGGCAAACTGTGGACGACGGCTTGCAGAGATTGGATTGGTTCATCAATGGAAATTTGCTGGTCGGCGGTAAACTTGTCCCACAGACTAGGCGGCGCGGTGAGTTCGACGGCCTCCTGCAAGTCCACATTGAGATCGGCGCCTTGGCGGCGAACGCTGGCGGCCGGGAAATATCGCCAGGTTTGATTGGTGTCAAAATGGTCCAGGGAAATGACGTCGGAGACGGTGGCTTCGGCTTGCGGATGGAGACGGACGTAGTCGCTGCCGAAGTCAAAAAAGATTTCGTCTGTGTCTGGCAGCTCTGGGACAGAGAAAGTTAGCGGCTGAAAAGTCGCGACTGATCGGCCATTAAGTAGCACTTGGAAATTGGGACGCAGGCTCAGGTGATACTGATGGTCGCTGTGATACAACTCCAGCCAGAAGCTTTGGCGCGAGCTTAAATCCAAACCGGGGATGGTGAGAGAGCGATAGCCGTCGCTGGGTAATTGACCTGTCAGGGTAATATCTAGGTCTTGATCGGTGGGCCCATAGTCAAGACGATCGTTGCTAATTTCGCGACTGTATAAGTAGGCAAAAGGATAATCAAAGCTGACGGTGGAGTCGCTGGTGACATAGTTGAGTTCGTCGCCTAAAACGGGATCGAAAAATTGGTGAAATTGGCTGGTGTTGCTGGGGTAATAATTGGCGGGCGTGCTAATATAGGAGACGGCGGTTTGGCCGCAGTCGTAAACTTGGAGCATGTCTTTGTTGAAAATTTGTAAACAATGGTTTTCATTAATCAGGTCGAGCCAATTTTTTTGCGCTAGGGAGTCATTGCGACCGCGTTGGTGGATACTTTGGTCGTAAATCAAATAGCGGACATCGTATTTGGTGAGAATTTGCCGGAAGAGGGCGCTATTGTCTTGCAAACGAGCGTAATGCATTTCCTGGTAAAATTCCTCGTCGTCAAAACTCCAGACATCGAAGGCGCGATTGAGCACACTTTGTTTCAAACCGAACCAATAAAAGCCGATGCCACGGTAGCGCCAGGTGGTGTGTTGCCAGCCGTACATGGTTTCGGCCGGAAGCAGAGCCGCCCGTTCCGCCTGGGGCAATTGATCCATTAAATCGAACATTTCTTGGTAAGCTGGCGGGACGCGCAAGCGCAAATTGTGGTATATATAGTGGCCGGCGAGAGTGGGTAGCGAATAAAGACACAGGGCAACCAAATAAAAACAGAAGCAAAAAATGCTTGATGGAACCGATAAAAATCGGTCCAACCACAACATGGCGCCGCCGAGGAGCAAGCTGTAGCAAAGCGAAAGTGGGACGATGGTTTTGGTGAAAGGCGAGCGAAAAATTTGATTGAGGATGCCGATGGGGAAAGGATGGATCATGAGCAGGCCACAGAGGCACAAGAAGCTGAGGCCGATGGCAAACGTAGCAAAATTTCGCTGATAAATCAGCAAATATAACACGCCGGTGCCCAGTAACACCGCAAAGAAAATGCCGAAAAATTCGGTGGCTGGTTCATCGAGCCAGGCTTGCATGAAAGGAATGGGCGCAGCGGCGTCATCGGTGGTGTCGTAGTCTTGATTGGAAAACCAGTAGCCGCGCAGCAACAAAATGTCGCGCCAGTTGCCGTACGCCTGGTTTTGGGTGGCGACTTCGCGGGTGGTCACTTGGTTGACTTGGCTTAAAACCGTAACCTGGGAGCCCCCGGTGAAAAAGAAATAGGCCATGGGTAGCAGCCAGAATAAGTTGGTAATAATGATCACGCCGGCAGAGCCGAGAACAACTTGCAGGCGGGTGAAGAATTTACCTTGGCGACAAGCGAGAAAACAGAGGCCGCAACAGGCCAAAACCAGCGACAAAACGACAAAATTGGTTTGAATATAAGCCAACGGCGTGCTGGCGAAACTGATGAGCGCCAGGCGCCACCAGGCGCGCGGACTGGGTGAGCGCCAGAGGGCAAACAAACTATCCAGTAACCAGGGGAGACTGCCGAAAAACCAATAAAAAGGCTCGAAGGCCACGTAAAAATTTTGGACGGTGCCGAGATTGAAAAGATAAAACAGAGCGGTGACGAGGCCGGCGAGCTGACAGACCAGGCGGCGTTGGCCGTGGCCAAACAGGCGCATAAAAAGTTGGTAGGCGCCCAGACCGCCCAGGAGACACATGGCGAAAAGCATGGTGTAGCGGATGAGGGAGATTGGCCAAAAAAAGTGGATGCACCAGATAATAACTTGACGAACGAGATCGGCGCTGTGGGCCATGCCACCTAAGAGACCGAGACCTTGGTACTCTTGCCAGACGGCGTTGAAAGTGCGCCAGAGATCGTAGGACGGATTGTACTCAGGATGCAAATTATCCCAGCCGGTCAAGGTGGTGGCGAAACGATAATTGGTGAGGACGATGAGCGCCCACGCCGAGACGATGATCAGTTGAGGCCAAAATTTACGCAAAAGCGCGCGAATTCCCTGACGCATAAATAATAGTATACCTTAAATCAGACGAATTGTCTAGAGAGTGGGTCAGGGCTGGCGGAGGCGATAGCGGCCGGTCCAAAAATAGAGACGAATGCGAAGCAAATCCAAAAAACTGCGGATACCATCGCGAAAAGCGTGCACGTGCGAGCGGTCGTCGTTGCGCCAGCGGACCACGACTTCGCGGACTTGGTAACCGAGGCGCTCGGCTAAAAAGATGATTTCGCTATCGTAGGCCCAGCGGTCGATGCGGGCGCGAGTGAAAACGGCCTGCGCGACGTCGCAGCGAAAAAGCTTGAAGCCACAGGTAAAATCGGAAACGGGGCTGCCGAGGATTAATTGGGTTAACCAAGTGAAAACATGGCCTAAAAACTGCCGATGCCAAGGCTGAGACTTCTCTACTCTGGTGTAGGCGGCTTTGCGAGTGCCCACGACCACCGGCAGATGGCGGCGGGCCGGCGCTTGGAGACGTTTGAGTTCGCTCATGGGCGTGGACATGTCCGCGTCCATCATCAGGATGTAGTCGCCGGTGGCGGCCAACAGGCCGGCGCGGATGGCCGCGCCTTTGCCGCGATTGGGACGATAGGTGATAATTTTGACTGGTGCACCGGTGATTTTGCTGAGGTCTGGTTTGTAGCGGCGCAAAAGGGCGAGGCTGTTGTCGCGGCTGCCGTCATTGACAAAAATGATTTCGTGCAAGGTAAAAATGCCCCAATCGATCGGATCGGTCAGGGCGCCGATGACGAGATCCAGGCGTTGGCTTTCGTTGTAGACGGGCACGACGAGGGATAAGAGGACCGGAGTGGCGGGCGACGGAGAGCTGGTAGACGAATTGATCGTATTCATAATTTAATTATTTAGTCTTAATATCTAATATTATATCACACAGGATCGATTTTGTCAAGTAGCAAAATATTATGAGATATCAAGCTTTTTTCATTTTTATATAATTATAGGATAAAAAAGCGGCGGTGTCAACGTGGGCGGCTTGCCAAAGTGGCCAATTTTTGGTATAGTGGGGGGCATATGTCAAAAATGCCTAGCGTCAAGGAGATGGATTGGTCGGGGAAAACGGTGCTGGTGCGCACGGATTACAATGTGCCGCTTTCGCCGCGGGGGCACAAATGGATTGTGCGCGATCCACGGCGGATTATCACGAGTTTTGAGACAATAAATTTTTTGCGCGAACGGGGCAATAAAGTGATTTTGATGAGCCACTTGGGTCGGCCGAAAAGCCGCGAAGACGGACAGTGTTCGCTGCTGCCGGTGGCGGGGTATTTGCAAAAAAATACTGATTGGCCGGTGGAATTTATCGATGAGTTGGACGATTGGGACAGTGTGCGGGCGACGATTGCCGCCGGTGAGCCCGGAAGTGTGTTTTTGCTAGAAAATTTGCGTTTTCATCCCGGCGAGAAACAAAATGATCCGCAGCTGGCGAAGAATTTGGCGAGTTTAGCCGATTTTTTCGTCAATGAGGCTTTCAGCAGTTGTCACCGGGAGCATGCGAGCGTGGTGGGCGTGGCTAAGCTGCTGCCGAGTGCGGCGGGGGTGGCGCTGGACAGCGAAGTGCGCGCTTTTTCGCAATTGCTGGACAATCCGGTGCATCCTTTTGTGGTGGTAGTCGGCGGAGCCAAAATATCCGATAAGATTGATCCGATTGTGAATTTGGCGCGGCGGGCGGATGCCGTTTTGATTGGCGGCGGGGTGGCGAATAACTTTTTGAAAGCGGTGGGGCTGGCGGTGCAAAAGTCTTATTTGCAAGATGCGCCGGCCGATTGGCGTAAAGAGGGACGAGATTTCGTGGATGTAGCCAATGAAATTTTGCAGGAGAATAGATCGTATAGATTGCTGAAAGACGGCTACATCCCGCTGCCGAAAATAATTTATCCGGTGGACGTGGTGGCGGCAGCGGCGATTGATTCGCGCAAAACGAGCATTGTGGAGTTGACCAGCAACGAGAAAATTTGTGATCGATGTAACCAAATGTACTTGGACATCGGGCCAAAAACGATTAAACTTTACCGGGAACTGATTATGCAGGCGGAAACGGTGTTTTGGAACGGGCCGATGGGGGCGTTTGAAAAAGCACCATTTGTGCACGGAACCAAAGAAATTGCGCGAGCGGTGGCCAAAACCGGCGGGGTGACACTAGTGGGCGGCGGCGACACGATCGCAGCTTTGGATCGATTTGGCTATTTCAACAGTGTGGATTACGTGAGCATGGCTGGGTCGGCGGCGCTGGAGTTTTTGTCTGGCAAAAGGCTGCCGGGCCTGGCGGCTTTGGAAAGAGAGCAATGAGTTTTGACGATGGTTTGAGTTCGTATAATATGTCGCGCCAGCAGGAGCGGGTGAAAGACACGATATTTTTTTACATCGGGCACGGTTTGGCGACGGCGATCCGGTTCGCGGCCAAAATTTTGGCGATGTTTGTGAAAGAATTTGCGAATTCTTTCAAAACGATTTTTCATATGTAAAGACTGAGGCGGAGCTCTCGCTGGTCGCGCGACGCGACCAGCGAGAGTGGTAGACAAACCCGGGAGTTACTCCCGGGTTGGGGCTCGCCCGGCCGCAGGCCATAAAATCTGCTCTTCCTTTTACTGGCGCTACCCAATTTATTGGCTGACGCAGCGAATGTTGCGACCGTAGTACTTAGCACCATTGTATGGTTGAGCAACATTAGTATCAGAAGTAGCAAGCCAAAAGTATGCCGTAGTGCTCCCACCATTCGTCGACGACCAGAAATAGGCCCTTTTGCCATGGTCATAGGGCGGGTTAGACGGTTCACGACCACCGGCGTAAATTGTTGCGAAATTGCCACCAGGCTGGAAAAAGGATAAAACATTACCAACACTAGAGTACAACGAGGCGAAGGAACTAATGGTAGGCAAATACCAGCCGCTGGGACAAATGCCTTGACGCGGTTCGGTAGGTTGGTAGTCTTGATCATAGTATGCATTGGCGTCTTGGACGGCGGCTTGCCAGTTGTAGTAGTAGCCGTCGTATGAGTCGTCATACAAACAGGCGCCGTAGAGGCCAGAGCCAATACTGTCTTTTGAATAGCCATCCGGATCGCCTGTCCAGACACCGTTGCCACAATTACCAAATTTAAGATTGTTAGCCATCCAACAGCGACCGTCGGCAAATTTGCGCACTGTATAGGAAACATTATTTCGGACATCAATAAAGTTGCCTACAGCAGTATAACCAGTGCCGCCAGGAGTTGTAAAAGTGTTACAAAAATCGCTAGTAAAATCTTGCATGGTAGTCGGAATGCGGATACATTTGCTCAAAGCAGTCGACCATTTACTCCCGTTCCCGCAATAATCGTTGCCTGGTTTACACGCTAATTCGTGGCCACTAATGTAATCAGTTGCTCCCACTTTCACATATTTACCAAATTCCAAGTAACCGGCCGGGATAGTGGCCGCGCGCGCTAGCGC
>JAFRKU010000075.1 GCA_017431585.1 bacterium
CGCTCAAGAGGAAAAAACCGCCGAGCTGGCCGCCAAGCTCAAAAACCGCGACGCCCAAGTGGAGCAGCTGCGCGCTGACCATTTGAAAGCTTTGCAAGAAAAAGACGCCCTCGAGCAAGAAAAACAAAACCTCAAGCTCGACTTGCAAAAGCAACTAAGTGAACAGCGCGCCAAAATCGTCGCCGACGCCCGCGCCGCCGTGGAAGCCGAGCAACAATTGAAACTGGCCGAAAAAGACAAAAAGCTGGCCGATTTTGAAATCAAAGTCGCCGAGCTGCAGCGCAAGCTCGAACAAGGTAGCCAGCAGCTGCAAGGCGAAGTTTTAGAGCTGGCGCTCCAAGAGCAGCTGACGGCCGAATTTAGCGACGATATCATCGAAGAAATCCCCAAAGGTCAAAATGGCGCCGACATCCGCCAACGCGTTTTTGACAAAAACCACCGTGAATGCGGCAAAATCATTTGGGAGAGCAAACGAACCAAAAACTTCACCGCCGGCTGGATCCCCAAACTCAAAAACGACTTGCGCGCCGAAAAAGGCGATCTAGCGGTGCTTGTTACCACCGCTATGCCCAAAGACGTCACCGGCGAATTCGCCTATTACCAGGGCGTCTGGCTCTGTCAGCCCTCGCTGGCACTTTTCGTCAGTCAATTGTTGCGCTTCAATCTCATCCGCGTTTCTTTCGTCGTCGAAAGCCAAGCCAACAAAGACGAAAAAATCGAAGCCCTCTATCGCTACCTCACCGGCCCCGAATTCGTCGCCACCATCGAAGCCCAACTCGAAGTTATCGCCAACTTGCGCGCCGACCTGGACAAAGAAAAAAACGCCCTCCTGAAAAACTACGAAAAACGCGAGCAGCAAATTTTGCGCCTCCAACACAACGTGGTGGGCATGTACGGCGGCCTCCAAGGGGTGACCAACAATGCCTTGCCCGCCGTCAAAGCCTTAGAATTGAGTGATTAAGTGAAACATTCGGCTCATATGCGAAAAAAAGACGAAAAATTGTACTGTTTTTCCCCTGGCGTCATGCTGGCCACGCTCCTGATTGAATTCAGCGGCGCCTTGTACACCCTCATCCGCTACCGTCTGACTGTGCGCACCGCCATTTTAGCGGCTAGTTTGCTTGCTTTAGGCGTCTTCCAACTGGCGGAATATTTTATTTGCACTGGCGTGGTTTTATCGGGTCTGTCTTGGGCCCGCCTCGGCTTTGTTGCCATTAGTTTGCTGCCGCCTCTTGGCATCGAGCTGGCCATGAATTTAGCCGGTAAATCCCTCTCTTGGCTGCGCTATCTCATCTGGGGCGTGTGCGCGGCTTTCGTCATCTACTATGGCTTTGCCAGCAGTGCGCTCACCAGTGAAGTTTGCCTGGGCAATTACGTCATTTTCACCGGCCTTCACCCCTACGGCGGCTATTTATACGGCGCTTACTATTTTTCGCTGCTGGCTTTAGGCGTTGGCCTGTCGCGCCACTGGGCCCGGCAAGTCAGCGACGCCAGTCTCGCTCGCGCTCTGCGCGGCTTGAGTTTGGGCTATCTGGTTTTTATCGTCCCCACCACCATTGTTGCCTTGCTCAAACCCGAAACCCAAGCCGCCATCCCCAGTATCATGTGCGGTTTCGCCGTCTTTTTAGCCCTCATGCTCTTGCTGGTGGTCGCTCCTTGCAGCCATTTGCCTTCGCGCCTTTCGCTCTCGCGCCAGCAATCGGCTCAAAATATAAAGCAGGATCAAGACAATTAACCACCACAACCACCACCAGGACCGTGCTGTCAGCGCGCGAGTGATCTGGGCCCCCAAAACTTGCGGCGCCACTGTGGCTGCGCTCGTGGCCTCCGTCTGTGACCCCAGTGGTAAACTCGCCGAGTCATTCGTGGCCGTGGGCGACGGCATCGGGCTGGTTTGTCGAGCGCGCCCGCTGGTGCCAGCCAGGCTCACTGACCTCTGACTCGGACTGACTGTCACCACTTGGGTTCCGCTCTGACCGGTAGTAACTACCGGTTGATTGCTACTCGCCCCAGTTGACGAGTCAGTGTGTGTCTCGCTGGTTTGGCCACTTGTTTCACCGGAATTTTTTGCCTGTGTATCAGTGTTTTCTTTCGTTTGGCTCGGCTGAACACTCTCGCTGGCTGCTGCTTCGGGCTCAGGCGTTGGTGGCGGCGTGGGATCGGTAGTAACTACCGGTTCGTCACTGGGCGACGGCGTAGGGGAGGGGAGTAGCGCGGGTGTCGGTTCTGGTGTTGGCGAGGGTTGTGGCTGGGCGCTCTCGCTGGCTTCAGGCTCCGGCGTGGGTGTTGGTGTTGGCTCCGGCGACGGACTAGGACTCGGTGCCGGCTCGGGAGTGGGTGTTGGTTCCGGCGATGGCTCTGGCGTGGGTGTCGGCTCCGGTGTGGGCGTCGGCTCGGGCGCGACCGTTTCCCAGTTGGCTGTCAGTCGCCAGTTAAAAGTCAGCTTTAGGTTGCGCCGGGCCGCCTTTTGCAAAAAATCCCACGCTGGCTGCCCTGCGTGCAGCCACCACCGTAATTGGATATCACTGGCGGTTTGTGGCGGCACGCTCACGCTCCAACCGGTGGCGATCGCTTGGGGCAAGGTCAGCTGCGCCAGGCGTGTTTGGCCGGCCACCGGGTCATCGTTGATCACCACCAGCTGCAAATCTTGGCTAAACACCGCTGGCGGCGTTTTGGTGGTCACCAGCTTGGCCCGCAGGCTTAAAGAATAATCTTCATCCTGATTTTGTATTTGCCAGACCACTGTGGTCGGCGTATTTTCATCGACCAAATTGGTTTCCACCAGAGCGTAATCGATGATAAGTTTTTTATTTTCACTGCGCAAAATCCGTTGATAAACTGGCGACATATTTTCCTTTCCAAGCTTTCGTGTGTGTCTGGCGAACCCATGACAAAGGCGCACCCAATGGTTCCAGTGTGGCTTCATCGATAATATTTCCCGATGAATCAATCAATTTTATCGCCATCGCTTCCCGGGTCACAAGCCGGCTTGCCAGCCGTACTTGTCCCCAACTGTCCAATCGGGTGTTTTCGGCCGGAATAGACTGGCCATTGATCACCACTTGCCAGCCGTCCCAATTGGTCCCAGCGATGTTTTGCCAGGCTACGTACGAAGCCTCGGGCGTGGCGTCATTCACGCTCACGCTTGCCAGCCAAGTGGCCGCCGACGCCGGCGTGGCGGTGGTTTGGCACGATTGCCCCTGGCAAAAGAAAATTTCGGACAAATTCGACCACTCGCCCCAGATGTCGCGCAGTCTCCCCGCCACAAAAAAGCCCGCGCTCCAATCCGCCCACCCCGGCAAGGCAAAATTAGTCGCATTCACCGCGTCCAGGCGGCTTAAATATGCCAGCCCTTGCCAGTTGGCTCGCGTCTGATTGGGCTCAAGGGTCAAATGGTTCCACTCTTGGGTCAAAGTCGCCGCCTCCGTCGCCGCCGCTATCCAAGCTTCATGGACACTGCCGTCAATCCGCCAAGTGGGCGCCAACAACCCCGTGATACTCCCGTCGTGCTCGCGCTGCCACTGTTGCCAGGCGGGCCGAATGGTATGAATTTGGTATTGTTTGTCCCCACCGTCATAGCGCCAACTAGAGTCAATTTTGTCCGGGTTGCCTGCCTCGTCCAAACTCACGATTTGTGTGTGGTCCACCCATCGCTCATCCAAGGGACACGAAGTGGCCGGTCCACAGACCAGTTGCCAGTTAAAACCCACCATCAACTGTCCGCCGTCTTGGCGCTCGCTACTCATCACCCAATCGGAGCGCACTTGGATCACCCGCAGCGATGTTTCCGTCCAGATAAATGTTTCCTCGGGGCAATAATCGCTCGCGCACGCGCTCGCTACCCGGACGCTCCGGTGCTCGCTGTCACACGTGCCCGGATTGGGCAGCGACACACTCGCAGCTCGATTGCTCGCCAGCGTCGCGCTTTCCAGATAATAAACTGGTCCATCGCAAATTTGGATGCTCACTGCCGGCATATTTTGCCCCAGCGTCACCGTCTGGTTAATCTGCCAACCCAAACGAATCCCAATGAAATCCAATTTATCTTCCTCCAGTAAATACTCGGCCACCGCCCCTTGATGCGTCGCGGGATTGCTGGTCAAATCAATCCCCTTGCCGCCCTTGTGGGCCCCACTGCCCAATTGCCAGCGGCTCATATCACTATTGTAAGTCCGCGCCGCCTCGCACGTCCCGTAGGACCGGTACGATAGTCCATCGGCTCTCGTTTGCCGGTAATAAAAGTCTGTCCCCGAGTTAAAAGACGTCCCCGGCCAGGCGGGTGTTTGCAAAGTAAAATTGGTCACATTCAGAATCTGACTGGCCCTGGCCACGCCGGCCGTCAGGCATAAGCTAGCCACCGCTATCATTACTGTCCGCCACCATTTTGTTCCCATATCGCCTTTCTGTCTCATCGTCCCCGATTATGTCACCCCAATGTGACCAAAAGTGACAAAATTTGGCCCCAATTTGCTCAGCGTGAATAAAAATGAAAATAAAAATTAATTGATAAATAAACAAATTTTACCAAACTGAACAAATTTTATCTATATATAAAATTACCCCCAAATTGCTCTTGATTTTCGCTACTCGGGGTGCGTACGGTCACATCCACCTTTTTTCCAGCTTGACAAAACACCTACTTTGCTCTATAAAATTATCATAACAACTAGAAAGTGCTAATGGCAGTCACGCTATATAAAAAACAGAAACAAATCTACGATTACTTATGCCAGTACATCCAAAAAAATGACTTTGCCCCCACTTTGAAAGAAATCGCCACTGCCATGGGCGTCAATTCGGTGGCCACCATTCACGAACATCTCAAAGCTCTGGAAGACAAAAACTTGATCAAACGCTCCAAAGGCAAAAATCGCGCCATTGAGCTAACCAATCGCACCATGTTGCGCCTCACCGAAGGTGTGGACCTGCCGATTACCGGTTTTTTGCGCTACGGCGAGCCCATCACTCCCAATGTCCGCACCAATCAAACTTTTCGCGTCGCACCCGACCTGGTCTCGGGCAAAAAACGTGCTTTCATTTTGCAAGTCCAAGGCGACAGCTGGCAGCGTGAACTCCTGGCCGATACTGACCTAGTCATCGTCGAAGAGCAAAAAGACGTCGCCAATGGCACGGTGGTCATCGCTATCCCCGATAGCGGCAATGCCGTCATCAGCCGCTTTTTCCGCGAAGCCACCCGTATCCGCCTAGAGCCAGTTTTTGACAGCGAAGCCATGCCGATTTACGCTGTCAATGTCAAAATCATTGGCCAAATCACCGGTGTGATTCGCCAATTAAGTCTCCAAACTGCCTAAATTGGTGTTATAATAACCTTTAGTTATGATAGTGCGGCCGATTTCATTTGAAGAAAAAGCGATTTACAACCAAGTCGTGGGACACCCCTTGCAAAGCTGGGAATGGGGCGAATTCAAAAAAGTCACCGGTCAAAAAGTCGAGCGTATCGGCTTTTTTGAGGGTAATCAATTAAAAAGCGCTATCCAAATCTCTTTCCACGATCTCCCCGGCGGCTACACCGTCGGCTACTTGCCCAAAGGTCCCATGCCTATCGAAGAACACATCGCCGCCATGAAACAAGTGGCCACCAAAAACAACGCGCTTTTTATCAAAATTGAACCCAATATCATGACGCCCGTGGTCGCCACCGGCCAAAGCGCCGTCGGCTCCATCCAAGACTTTTTGGTTCAACGCGGCGCCAAAAAGGGTCGCAGCATTTTTACCCACTATACTTTCGCCCTGGACTTAAGCAAAACCGAAGACGAACTTTTCGCCGCTCTCCACTCCAAAACCCGTTATAATGTCCGCCTGGCCATCAAAAAAGGTGTCCAAATTATCGATGACACCAGCAAAGACGGTCTGGAAATTTTCATCAAACTCCTGGAAGAAACCACCAATCGCAAAAATTTTCACGCCCACGACGCCGAATATTATCGCCAGATGTGGCACGCTCTGGGCCGCTCCGGCATGATGAAAATTTTTCACGCTGTCTACAATGACACCGTCGTCGTCTCCTGGATCATTTTCCTTTTCAACGGCAAACTCTACTATCCCTACGGCGCCAGCTCCAGTCTCCACCGCGAAGTCATGGCCAGCAACTTGATGATGTGGGAAGTTATCAACTATGGCAAAAGCCACGGCGCCAAAATGTTTGACATGTGGGGCGCGCTCGGACCCGATCCCAACCCCAAAAACCCCTGGTACGGTTTCCATCACTTCAAGGAAGGCTACGGCGCCCAGCTCATGGAAAATTTCCAAACCTTTGATTTCGTTTATAACCCAGGTTTATACGGACTATTTAATGTGGCCGACCGCCTCCGGCAGGTGTGGTTGCATTGGTAAAATAGAAAGGTCATGGTGTCAAGCTGTTACCAACGGGTGATGTTAAAAATAACCGGTGAATCGCTTTTGGGCGAACGTGAATACGGGATCGATCCCGCCGCGGCGCGCAATTTGGCCCAAAAAATCAAAGCCGTCTGGCAACAACACATCCAAGTCGCAGTCGTCATTGGCGGCGGCAATATTTTCCGAGGTATCGCTGGCTCCAAAAATGGTATCGACCGCGCCACCGCCGATTACATGGGCATGCTTGCCACCGTCATGAACGGTATGGCCCTGGAAGACGCCCTCATCAAAGCTGAAGTCCCCGTCCGGCTTCAATCGGCCCTGACCATGACCAGCGTGGCCGAACCTTTCTTGCGCAAACGGGCCATCCACCATCTGGAAAAAGGTCGCGTCGTCATTCTCTCAGCCGGCACCGGCAACCCCTATGTCACCACCGATACCGGCGCTAGCTTGCACGCTTTAGAATTACATTGCGATGTCCTGATGAAAGCCACCAAAGTCGACGGCGTCTACGATGCCGACCCCACCACCCACCCTCAAGCCCGCCGCTACCAAACTCTCTCTTATCGCGACATCGTCACCCAGCACCTGGATATCATGGATCAAGCCGCCTTATCTATGTCCATGGACAATGACCTTACCACTCAAGTTTTCGAACTTTTCGCCGGCGATAATTTGCTGCGGGCCGTCTCAGGCGAGCCCATCGGCACCGTGATCAGCAATCATGTGGAAACAAAATTTGCCGATGAACCAAGTAAAAAATAAATAATTGAACAAAAATTGTCTACAAATGTAGACAAAATGTGAACAGAAAGGTTAACACGTCAATTGTACAAAATTTGTGAACAATTGACCAAAACAAACGCTATGACAACATTCGGTATCAACGGTTTCGGCCGCATCGGGCGCACTAGTTTTCGGGTCTGGCTCCAGCATCATTTTGCTCAAGCTCAATTGGGTCTGATTAACACCTCCGGCTCCATGGACATTGACGGCTGGGTCCATCTGCTCAAATACGATAGCAACTATGGCCGCTTAAGCGAAGAAGTCTCTTTTGAAAAAGTCCAAGCCGCTCGCGATGCCACCCCCGAAAATCCGATCATCGGCTACATTTTGGTCCGGGGGGCGCGCATTCCGGTGTCCGCCGGTCGCGATCCCAGTCTGCTGCCTTGGGGCCAATTTGGCGTGGAGTCCGTCATTGAATCTACCGGCCGGTTTGTGACCAAGCAGTTGGCCGAAAAACATCTCCAAGGCGGCGCCCGCCGGGTCATTATTTCCGCCCCGGCCAAAGGCGACGGCGTGGATATGTCGGTCATTGGCGTCAAAGATTATGACGCCAGCTCCAGTGTCGTCTCCAATGCTTCCTGCACCACCAATTGCGTCGCTCCCGTCATCAAAGTTCTCAGTGAGGGTCTGGGTATCCAAAAAGCCCTGCTCAATACCGTCCACGCCTACACCGACGATCAAAATTTGCAAGACAATTCGCACGCGGATATGCGCCGCGCTCGCTCGGCCGCCGTCAACATCGTCCCCACCTCCACCGGCGCGGCCCGCGCCGTCGGTAAAATTTATCCGGCTGTATCGGGAATTTTTGACGGTGTGGCCATTCGGGTGCCCAATCGCACCGGTTCGCTGTCTGATATCGTGTTCGTCAGCGCCCGTCCCACCACCATCGAGGAAGTCAACGGCTTGCTCACGGCCGCCGCCCAGTCGGAAGCCTGGCGCGATGTTTTGGCGGTCACCACTGATCCCATCGTCAGCTCGGATATCATCGGCGATAGCCACTCGAGTATTGTTGATTTATCGCTCACCAATGTCGTCGGTGGCGATTTGGTCCGCGTCGTCGCCTGGTACGACAACGAATGGGGCTACTGCAACCGCCTCGTGGAGCAAACAATTAAAAATTAACAAAGTAAAAAAGGACAGATATTATGCCACAAACTGGAGAAGATTTAGCCAACCAAGCGCTATCCGCCGTGAGCGCCGATACCGCCGCTGAGCTGGCCCAATCGGAAAAAATCGCCGAAACGCTCACCGCCTTGCAAGGCGTCATCGAGCACAACGCCCGCGAACTGCAGGATTTAAGCGCCAAACTCAAAGAAAAACGCGAAATGCTCAAAAATCAGCTCGATAACAACGTCGAAATTTCCGAAGCCGAAGCCGAAGTCAAGCAGGTCTCCGACAAGCTCAAGCAAGCGCGCGCCAAAGCTGGCAACAGCCAAGAAGTTGTCGATCTCAAGCTGCAAATCGCCGAACTCAACCAAAGCAAAAAGGAAATCGAAGAAACGTTGTCCAGCCACTTGATCAACTACCACCAACTCACCGGTTCCACCAGCTTTGACACCTCCGACGGCGACCAATGGGAATTTAGTATTAATGCCCGTGTCAAGGCCAAAAAATCATGAGCCGCCTCAGCTTCGTCATTAATACCAAAAATTGTGCCCCCACGCTGCGCGCTTGCCTGGGCAGCATCCTCAATGTCGCCGACGAAATCGTGGCCGTGGACATGGCCAGCACCGACGGCACCATCGATATCATCCGCTCTTATCCTGGCATCAAGCTGTATCAATACCCCGACCCCGAAGTCGGCTTCGCCGACCCTGCCCGCCAGTTTGCCATCGATAAAGCCACCGGCGATTGGGTCGCCATCATCGATAGCGACGAAGTCATGCCTCCCGAGCTGGCCGATCTCATGCGTCAAGTGGCCGACGGCGCCCACCCACCCGAAGTCGCCCCCGCCGCCGCCTATTATATCGCCCGGCGCAATATCATTTGGGGCCAAGAACTCGAGCACACGGCCTGGTGGCCGGATTTCCAGCTGCGCCTGTGGCGCGCTGGCAGCGTCACCTGGAAACCGATTGTCCACTCCCGGCCGCATATTGACGGAGTCACCAGCCAATTTCCCGCCCGCGAGGAACTCGCTTTCGTCCACTACAATTATCAAACCGTGGACCAATACCTCGATCGCACTCAAAAGTATGCCACCCTATTGGCCGCCTCCCGCGGTCACAAAAAAACCATCCAAGCCGAGTGGCTCTGGCAAAACTTTTGGGACGAATGGTGGCGCCGCGGCCTGGCCGGCAACTGTTTTGACGATGGCAGCCACGGTATCGCCCTTGCCCTTCTGCAAGCCGCCAGCGAATTGCAAATCACTTGCAAAATGTGGGAAGACCAAGGTTTCCCCGCCCAATCGCTCGACCAGCGCCAAATCCGCGCCCTCTACCGCCGCTGGCACGCTGAAGCGGCTTTTTGGTGGGCCGATTATTTCGCCCGCCACCGTCGCGGCTTGGCCAAATTATACTGGCGGCTCCGGCGCAAGCTCAAAATCTAGCTAGCGCTCTTCCAGGTTAGCACTCGCAGCTATCATCTGCTAGCAGTCGTTTCCACTTTTAGCACCCTCCAGGCAGGACCTGCTAGCAGTCATGCTCCACGTGCGGCGCCCCAGGCAAAACCCGGAAATATTATAGGATACTTGACTTTCGCCTCAATTCTGCTATCATAAGCAAGTATGTTAGACAAAATTCGCACTCTTCTGCTCCAATATCGCACGCCGCTGGCGCTGTCCGTCGGCTCGCTAGCCGTAGTCGCGCTCGCCTTCGTTCTCTGGCGCCACTTCACCGGCCGGACTCCATCGCCCCAACCCTCGGACGCCGCCGACACCCTCGCCGTGGCGCCCAGTCGCACCCTTGTTGTCTACTTTAGCGCCACTGGCACCACCCGTCCCATCGCTCAAACCATCGCCACCCAATTGCAAGCTGACTTATTCGAGCTCGTCCCCCAGCAGCACTATAGCAGCGACGATCTCAACTGGCGCGATCCGCACTCCCGCGTCTCCTGGGAGCGCGACAATTCCACCCATCGTCGCATCGCCCTGCAAAACGCCCACCCGGACCACTTCGACCAATACCAAACCATCGTCATCGGCTATCCTATCTGGTACGGCACCTACTCGTGGGTCATCGACGAATTTTTGCGCACCAATGATTTCACCGGCAAACTCATTTATCCTTTCGCCACCTCAGGCAGCAGTGGCATTGACGACAGTGTCACCGACTTGCGCGCTGTCCTCAGCTCCGGCCAAGTCCAAGCTGGCCGCCGTTTTGCCAGCGACGCCAGTAGCCAGGACATTGCCGCCTGGACGGCTCGCATTTATACCGCTTTGCGCCCGGCTCAATTGCCCGAGCCCGACGACGTCCGGGTCCTAGACAGCAATTATATCGCGCCCCCGGTGGCTACCCCCAGCCCTACTCCCGCCGCCACCAATAGCGCTCGCCCCTTGCTATAAAGCGCCAGTCGTGATACAATCGGCATGTTGGTGCCGGGATGTTGGAATGGTAGACAAGCACGGCTTAGAACCGTGTGCCCTGGCGGGTGTGCAGGTTCGAGTCCTGTTCCCGGCACGAAAATGCGAGAGAGAAAACATCGGTAAGAGAGTCAAAAAGCATGAATTTGATCAAAAAAATACTACAATCGCTCCGCCAATACCGGACGCTGGCTTTGGTCACACCCGTGCTCGTGGTGGTCGGCGCTGCCTGTGAGCTGCTGGTGCCTCTGCTTTTGTCGTATCTTATCGATCACGGCGTCAGCCAAGGCGACATCCGCAGCGTCTGGCTCTACTCGGGAGCGATGCTGGCCGCTACCCTCGCTGGCCTGGGTTTTTCCGTCGCCGGCGCCGTCACGGGTGCGCGCGCCAGCGCTGGCCTGGCCCACAATTTGCGCGCCGATTTATTCGCGCGCATCCAGGAATTTTCTTTTCGCAACCTCGATCAATTTTCCCCCGCCAGCCTCATCACCCGGATGACCACCGATGTCAACTCGGTCCAAAACGCCTTCAGCATTCTCACCCGCATGGCCATTCGCGCCCCGGCCAATCTCCTGCTCGCTTTTATCATTTGCCTGACCATCAATCCCAGCCTGTCGCTCATTTATCTGGCCGTCACACCTTTTTTGGTCGCTGGCATGTATTGGATCACCACCCACGCCCACCCCCATTTTCAAAAAATGTTTGCCCTCTACGATGATTTCAATCTGGTCGTGGAAGAAAACTTGCGCGGCATCCGAGTGGTCAAAACCTTCGTCCGCGAGCAGCAACAGCAAGAAAAATTCAACGATGTTTCCGCCCGCATTTACGAAACGGCCTCGCGCGCCGAGCGCCTGCTCACCCTCACCACTCCCCTCATGGAAGCTAGCTTGTACATCTGTATGCTCCTGATCGCCTGGTTTGGCGCTCACCAGATTGTGGCCGGCTCTTTTACCATCGGCCAGCTCATGAGCATGGTCACCTACACCATGCAAATTCTCATCAGTCTCATGATGATG
This sequence comes from bacterium, assembly GCA_017431585.1. Classification (GTDB taxonomy): domain Bacteria; phylum Patescibacteriota; class Microgenomatia; order UBA1400; family PJMF01; genus RGIG2560. The sequence continues at coordinate 11,677 of JAFRKU010000075.1, forward strand.
TCCATGATGATGGTGATGATCGTCACCTCCCGCGCTGCCGCCGAGCGGGTGGTGGCCGTGCTGGAAACTGACTCCGACTTGACCGACCCTGCTCATCCGCGCCTCACTCTCACCGACGGCCGCATCGAATTTAAAAACGTAAATTTCTCATATACCGGCAAAAATGATAGCCTTTGTATACAAAATGTGAACTTAACTATTCCTGCCGGGAGCACTATCGGCATCATCGGCGACACTGGCTCGGGCAAAACCAGCCTCGTCCAACTCATCCCTCGCTTGTATGATGTCACCTCCGGCCAAGTCCTCGTCGGCGGCCACGATGTCCGCGCATACAGTTTGGCCACCTTGCGCACCGGCATTTCCATGGTTTTGCAAAAAAATGTTCTTTTCGGCGGCACCATCCGCGAAAATTTACACTGGGGCCAGCCGTGTGCCACCCAGGAACAACTCGAACAAGCTTGCCGCCAAGCCCAAATTCACGACTTTATCACCAGTTTGCCCCAGGGCTACGATAGCCCGGTAGAGCAGGGGGGCACCAATTTTTCTGGCGGCCAACGCCAACGCCTCTGTCTGGCTCGCGCCTTGCTCCGCCAGCCGCGCATCCTAATTTTAGACGACGCCACCAGCGCCCTGGATTCCCAAACCGAAAAACGCATCAGCCGCGCTTGGCAGACAGATTTACCCGATACCACCGTCATTATCATCGCCCAGCGTCTTAGCAGTGTCCAAAACTGCGATCAAATTGCCATTTTGCACCAAGGCCGCCTCGCAGGCCTGGGCACTCACGCCCAATTATTAAAAAATAATCGGGTGTATCAAGAAATTTACGCTTCGCAAGCTCAAGGAGACCACGCATGACCCAGCCAAATCCCACCCACCCCACCCCTCGCGCCTCCACGCTGGTCACTCTTTGCCGCCTACTCGGCTATCTGCGCCCCTACAAATGGCGCTTCGCTCTAGTGATCGGCTGCTTGCTACTGGCCAATTTGGACTCGATTGTCAACTCGCTTTACCTGCAAATTTTGATTGATAAATACATCACTCCTCTGTTGGGCAGCACTACCCCCGACTACTCCGCTCTGCTCACCTCCGTGGTCACCATGGCTATCATTTACGCCGTCGGCGTCCTCGTCTCATTTTTGTCCGAATTATGGCTCATTCCTATCACCATGGGTATCATGCGCGACATCCGCGAACACATGTTTGCCCACATGCAAAGCCTCCCGCTGGAGTACTTTGACAACAACCCCTTCGGCGATGTCATGAGCCGCTACACCAACGATACCGACAACCTAGAAATGCTGATCGGTCGGGCTTTTCCCAACATCATTTCTTCTCTGACCATGATTGCCATGGCTCTGATCACCATGTTTCGTGCCAGCTGGCTGCTCTCCCTCGTCAGCTTAAGCGTCATCGCCCTCATGTTTGTCGCCACCCGGATCATTCTCAGTCGCTCTGGTCAATATTTCCGATCGCACCAACAAATTTTAGGCGACGTCAATGCCTATATCGAAGAAATGATCAGCGGCCAAAAAGTCATCAAAGTTTTCGCCCACGAAGCGGCGGCCAAACGGGAATTCGCCGCCAAAAACGCCCAGCTGGCCACCGCCAATCGCCAGGCCAATACCTACACCAATATCCTCATGCCGGTCATGTTTGGCTTTTCCACCCTCCAAACCGTCGTCGTTGCCCTCGTCGGCGTCTTGCTCGCCTTGCACTCCTGGGGCGGCGTCACCTTAGGTCTCATCGCCGCCTTTTTGCAGCTGAATCGCAATTTATCCCGTCCTATCAATAATATTTCCCAGCAGTTTAATTCGCTGATCATGGGACTGGCCAGCTGTTCGCGCATTTTTGCTTTACTGGATGAAACCAGTGAACCAGACGAGGGCACCGTCACCCTCGTCAACGTCCGCACTCGTGATGGCCACCTGATCGAAAGCTCCGCTCCCACGCACCACTGGGCCTGGAAAAAGACCGATGATCAGGGCCAAACCGATCTTATTCCCTTGCAAGGCGACGTCCGCTTCCACCACGTCAATTTTTCCTATGAGCCAGGCAAACAAGTCCTTTTTGACGTCACTTTTTTCGCCGAACCCGGCCAAAAAATCGCTTTCGTCGGCCACACCGGCGCCGGCAAAACCACCATCACCAACTTGCTCAATCGTTTCTATGACATCGACTCAGGCGAAATCTTGCTCGACGGCCTCAATATTCAAGATATTAAAAAAGCCGATTTACGTCGCAGTCTCGGCATCGTCTTGCAAGAGACCAATTTATTCACCGGCTCTGTCCGTGACAATATCGTTTTCGGCGCTCCCGAGGCTTCCGCCGCCCAAGTCGACCAGGCCGTCACCACCGCTCACGCCCAAGATTTCATCGCCCACTTACCAGACGGTCTCCGCACGCCCCTGGCCGGCAACGGCCAAGACCTTTCGGCCGGCCAGCGCCAGCTGCTCACCATCGCCCGGGCGGCCGTCTGCGATCCGCCGGTCATGATTTTAGACGAAGCCACCTCCAGCGTCGATACCCGCTCGGAAAAATATATCCAAGCCGGCATGGACGAGCTCATGCGGGGCCGCACCACCCTGATTATCGCCCACCGTCTCTCCACCGTTCGCTCGGCCCGGGCCATCATGGTCATCGACGGCGGCCGGATTATCGAAAGTGGCAGCCATGATAAGCTTTTGGCCCAAAAGGGCCTTTATTACCAACTTTACTCCGGCAGCGTCGAGCTGGCTTAATTTAGCAATCGCTACTTCTGACTGCTAGCAGTCTTGAGCACCCTCCAGGCGGGGTCTGCTAAATTAATGCGCCACGTGTAGCGCCCCCGGCGAAAATCGCGCTCCACGTGGAGCGCTTTTAGGTTCGCTTGCCA
>JAFRKU010000076.1 GCA_017431585.1 bacterium
ATAATAAAATTTATATTATTAGAGGACAAAAAGTAATGATTGATTCTGATTTGGCTAAAATTTATGGTTATACGACTAAAACATTTAATCAACAAGTCAAACGCAATCAAGACAAATTTCCTGCGGATTTTTGTTTTCAATTGACGGAAAATGAGTTACAACTGGTTTTGAGGTCACATTTTGTGACCTCAAGTTGGGGCGGTTCTCGCTATTTACCATTAGCTTTTACTGAACAAGGCATTTATATGCTAATGACTATTTTAAAAAGTGATGTAGCAACCAGACAATCTATCACTTTGATTAGATTATTTAAGCAAATGAAAGACATGCTGATTGCGCCAGCACATACGCCCAATGTGAGTGCCTATCAACTTTTGAGTGCACAAGTGCAAACAAATACAGTCCAGATCAAGCAAATGCAACAAACTATGCTAGTCAAAGCCGATCTGATTACTTTCGCCAATTCTTTCAATTCCCTGCCGCCCAAAAGCGAGCTGACGGTCTGCGCCGGACAAATCGTGGAGGCCCAAATTGCCTACGCGCAAATTTATGCGCAAGCACAAAAGTCGATTTTTATCATTGATAACTATGTCAGTTTGAAAACGTTAGCGATGTTGCGGCAAGTGGGTAAAAATATTTCAATTATTATTTTTAGCGATCGATTGGGTAATAGCATCACCGATGAAGAAATCAAAAGTTTCAGACAAGAATTTCCGCAGTTAAAAATTGCTTTCCGACCTACTCGCAATTTAATTCACGACCGTTACCTTGTTTTGGATTATAAGTGTGAGACGCAAAAGTTGTATCACTGCGGTGGCAGTAGCAAAGATGCGGGCGAAAGATTGACAACTATTACTCAAATGCGCGACGAAACGGTGGTAGTGCAATTGGTGGAACAGCCACTGGTTTACACGAACTGTCATGCATGACACTTTTCGCTTAACCTAAAGTGATAAGAAACATTTTGTCAAAAATCGTCGCCACATCTGGCTCCCAAATGCAAAAATGGCCCAAAAAATAAAAAAGTGATTAGAAAAGCAATGGGAGTCGGGACAAAACTATCACGAAGCGTCGCCCACGGGCAATTCGACTTCTAGCTCCAGCCCCACGCGGCTGGCATCGCGCCGGAGATCGGCGGTTTTAAGATACCACAGAAAAATGGCCGGCGGATCTTCCAGCAATGCTTGCTGAAATTCTTGGTAATTGGCTAACCGTTCGCTGGCGACGACCGTTTGGCGGCCGCGTTCCAAAAAGTTGTCGACTTTGGTATTTTTGTAATGAGTGAAATTGGTGGCCAGCCCCGAATGCCACAAACTGTATTGGTCCGGATCCAGCGCTACTTTTTGGCCGATGAGCAAAACTTGGAAATTGTTGGTGTCCGGCAGCTGCTGGATTTGGATGTGGGTATCGATGTGCAAGTAGGCGCAAGCGGTTTTGGCGGCGGCTTCGATGTCTTCACTTTCTTGGCAGGCGGTGACCGCCGCTTCAGAGAGTTCGTCCCAATCTTCTTTGATGCGGGAGGCGACATCGAAATAGTCGGCGGTGGTAACCAGGGTGAGCTCCAAAGGAGCGGCCGGTAATTCGTCCAGCAGCCGTTCCACGCCGGAAGCGATGTTTTTGTCATAGGTTTTGATGCCGTTGAAATAAGCCCAGGAATTTTTGGAAATGGGGCCGGGCGAGCGTTCGTAACCGGGGCGATCTTTTTCCACGGCGTACGAGAGGGCTTGGCGGACATTGCGCGTCAGGAGCGGATCGTTGTTGTTGAAAAAGACGGCTAGATATTGGTCTGCCAGGTCGCGCTCTTCCACTTGGGTATTGGGCCAGTCTTTGACTTCACCCACGGCGGCGACGTCAAAAAGATAGTCGACTTCGCCGAGTTTAAAGCCGTCCACCGCTTGCTGCTGGGTGTAGTAAAAACGGTAGACGAAACGCTGGCGCGCGACCGGATCGTCCACGATAACTTGTTTGAGCGCGTGGCGGCTGGCGGCGCGGTATTCATAAGAAGTCAAGCGCGCGGCGCGCAAACCGTAAACTTCCACCCGCCGCCACAGGCCGAATTTTTTGACTGTTTCCAGACGGAGCAAGGGGGTGGTGAGCAATTGGGGAAAGCTGGCGAAAACTTCCGGCAGTTCGTAAATGATTTCGCGCTTGGCGTTGTCAAAAGTGACCCGCGCCCCGGAGACGCGATAGTGCAAGTCGCTGGCTTGCAGCGGCCGGCCGTCTGACCAGACTAAATCTTCTTCCAGGACACAACGGTAGCGCAAGCCGTCGGTGCTCAAAAAGCATTCGCCCAAGTCGCCGACGAAAGAACCGTCGGTATCGATGGTGACCAGCGAGCGGGAGAGCTGCTGGGCGATGACGTCGGGCAAATTATCCAGCGTGTACTCGCCCACGACGCCCAAGTAGCGCGTCTGGCCGTGGGAAAAATGTTGCATCAGCAGCGGAATAACCAACGAAAACAGAGCCCAGCCGCCGATGACCACGGCCAAAAATTTGAGACCGTGTTTTCTGATGTAGGCGCTGAGGTACCAGTAAAGTTTGATCATGAGCGGGCGTTTAATTCATGGTCAGCTGGAGCAAACTTAAAAAGACAAACGCCGCGATGCAAACGATGGTGACATAGAAAATCACTTTTTCCAGGCCGCGTTTGGTGGTGTAAGTTTCACCCGAGCCACCCCAAAAACCTAAGCCGGCGTCTTGACTTTGCAGGAGAACGCAAGCGACAATGATTACTCCTAAAATGATCTGTCCCGTCAAAATCATATCTGCTTCCTATTATAACTCATGGGCCTTTATTTAGCAACGGACACGCCGCGCGTTTCGCGAATGACTGTGACGGTGACCGTGCCCGGATAGGTGAGTTGTTGCTTGATTTCGTCGCGAATGCGATTGGACAGCACGGTGACGTCGTCATCTTTGGATTTTTTCGGTTCCAAAATGACGCGGACTTCACGGCCGGCGGCGATGGCATAGGCTTTGGCCACTTCTTCGTGTTCGGTGGCGATTTTTTCCAACTTTTGCAACCGCTGGACGTATTCGTCATAGTTTTCGTAGCGGGCGCCCGGTCGAGAGCCAGAGATGGCGTCGGCGACAAAGACGGCCACTTGTTCCGGACCAGTGAAAGGTTCGTCTTCGTGGTGTTGGGCGATGGCGTCGATGACTCCTTGAGGCATTTTGAATTTTTTGGCGATTTTGACGCCGAGTTCCACGTGGCTACCTTCGACTTCTTCGCTGACTTTGCCGATGTCATGGAGGAGACAGCCGAGTTTGACGATATTGACATTGAGACCCAATTCGTGGGCGATGCGAATACCGATGCGTGTTTCTTCCAGAGTGTGGGCAATTAAATTTTGCCCGTAGGAAAAGCGATATTTAAAGCGGCCGAGCATTTGCATCAGTTCGTTGGGCAAGTTGTAGACACCCACGGCGTGGCATAAATTTTTGCCTTCTTCAAACATAACTTTGTCGAGTTCTTTGCGCGTTTTGGCGACAATTTCTTCGATGCGCGCCGGTTGGACGCGACCGTCTTTGATCAGTTTTTCCAGCGAAATTTTGGCAATTTCGCGCCGGACCGGATCGAAGCAGGAAAGTTTGACTTCGGTGGGTGAGGAATCCAAGTCGACGTCCACCCCGGTGACGCGCTCGAAAGCGTGGATGTTGCGGCCATTTTTGCCGATGATTTTGCCTTTGGCGTCTTCTGAGGGCAGATCGACGGTGGACATGGTATATTCGGCCACGTAATCGGTGGCGCCGTATTTCATGGCTTCGATCAAAATTTGTTTGGCTTTGTTGTCCGCCTCGGCTTTCATTTCTTCTTCTTTTTGGCGCAAAATTTGGGCCATATCGGCGGTGGCGCGAGCGCGAGCTTGATCGAGCAGATAATCGCGGGCTTCCTCACGCGTCATGCCGGCCAGTTCTTCCAGACGAGCCAAAACTTTGCGTTTGGTTTCACCGACTTGCTCTTGCAAGTCAATGAGTTTGGCTTTTTCTTTTTCCAAATAGGCCTCTTTTTGGTCCATTTGCGACAAACGCTGATCAATCCGGTCAATTTTAAGCGTCAAAGTGCGCTGTTGTTCTTCGGCTTGGCGCAAGATTTTTTGCGATTCGTTGTCGGCAGCCGAGCGGATGGAGAGAGCTTGGGTTTTGGCCTCGACGATCATTTCTTTGGCTTGCGCCTGGGCATTGCGCGTGGCGGCGGCGGCTTGATTTTGGGCGTCAGCGACGATTTTTTGCGCCTGGGCGCGGGCTTGGGCTTCAGCCGCTTCGCGAGCCTGCTGGCGAAGTTTTTCGAGTTCTTCGGGTGGGAGAGCGCGAGTGACAGTCGGTCGACTGGGGGCGTTGTTTTGATGTATTTTTTTGTTCAAACTGGTGTGTTTAGCGCTATGCGCCGGTGTTTTATTGCTGGCATTTTTTTGACGAGTGGCCCCAGTTGAGCCCGCGTCGAGCAAGGTGGTTAGTTCGTTAAAAAAACTCATGTTTCTCTTTCTATTTTATCCGAAAGAGAAGTGATTAGCTATTATGAGGCAATCGAGCGCCCTGGCTCAAATAAGTCCCGTGCCCAAATGGCTCGCGCACGCAACCCCAGCTGGTTGGGGAAAAGGATTGCCGGTGTGTGAGTGATAATTTTTGGCATCTACTTGATAATAGTTTCAACTTCTCTTATACTATATATTATAGCACAAGAGCGCTTTTTTGTCAAGAGGATGAAAACATGGATAAATCAATATTTTTGTGCCAAGTGAAGGATTCGAACCTCCGTAGCCGTAATGGCAGCAGATTTATAGTCTGCCCTCGTTGACCGCTTGAGTAACTTGGCCTAAGTTTGAGCTGGCGAGCGCAAGGTCGGAGCG
>JAFRKU010000077.1 GCA_017431585.1 bacterium
AAATACCCCGACACAAGGGTATTAAGAATAACCCGAGATGGGCAGCAACATCCATTCGTTGGCTTAGTGTCTTTGCCTGGAGTCAAGCTCCTGGCTGCTTCGCTAGTTGATCAAGCTGACGTAGAGTTGTCCGTTGTTAATAACGGAGTTGTTATACCACAAAAGACCGAAAATATCAAGACTCAAAATGTGTACAACTAGGTCAATCACGCTATTGATAAATCAAGAGAATATTTGGTCAATAGTCCTTGATCGTTAAACACCATTTTGTCATTTCGGAGCCAGGCGTAGCAATTTTCATTTGTCTGTGTGGCAAAAACTGGTACTACATCACCTCTCTAATTTTCATTCGCAGACTTTGCAAACGTTTTTGCCCGGTGGCGGAGTATGCGTGAGATGTTGTTTCGGAGCGACGGGCGGCCAGGGCGGTTGTTTCAGCGGCGCGATCGGGGGCGAAAGGAAAGGCTACCGGATGTTGCGCGCGGATGCGTGGCAGTTCGGACGCTAAATTTGAGGCGTGATTAATTTGATGGAGTGCTGCCATTTTTTCGCCTAACAACTGATCGTCTGTCATAATTGGTCTCCTCTACTCTATTTTAAACATAGCCACCGGCAGACCGGCGTTGCAATTGCGCTGGATTGATCCGGATAATTGGCAAGGGTTCACCGGCGATAGCCCAGTGTTCGGCGGCCCGATAAACGTCTTGGTCGCCATGAGGATTTTCTCCTTCGATGTAAATGAGGTAATCGGGTTTTAAGTTGGGCCGCTCGAGCACGACTTCATTGTATTTTTTGGAAAAAGTTGGCATCTGTTCGGCGGTTAAATTTTGCGTGGGCTCATTGTGTCTGCTGCCGCCGGCGTAAGCGCGGCCTTCGGAATATAAATTGCCCGTGCCCAGCATGGCAATTTGGCCGTGGACAAAACCGTACAAGACGGCGCCGGGTTCAGTGGCGGGTACGTGAGCCAGTCTTTTGCTGTCCATGTAGGAAGTCGATAAATAATGATAAGCGTATGGGTCGGCTTGGTCCCAATCGTAACGATAATTTACTCGGGAGAAATCACGGCTCTGGCCGTTGAAACCAGTATTGTTATTGTAGACTAGCAAGCCTAAGGCCTTAATTAACTGCGGATTATCTTTGAGATCGTACACGGGAACGGAATACTCTTGATTTTGAAAAGTGAATTTGTGCGGTTTGGCGGTGGCGTTGGCTAAGGCCACAGCTGTTTGGGTCATTTTTTGAGCGTAGGAATCGGTGCAATATTCGTACAAAGTTTTTTTCACGTCTAGCATTTCGCGCGGGGTGACGCTGTAGCCTTCATTCATAATTTCGGCCAGACGACGCAAAGAATTCAAATCGACGACGCTTTGGTGTAAGTGAGTGGCGGCTTCGTAAACGGCGCGGATTTGGGCTAATTTTTCAGTGGTGAGGTGTGATTTAAAATTGGCATTTTCGCTTAAAATTTCGCGGGCGACCAGATAACCGGTGGTAAAAGCGTCCATGTCGGGCGCACTCGCGCCCAAAACGCTTTCGGAAAATTGGGAGCGCATAGTTTGGACGAGGGTGTATTGCTCGGAGTTTAAACTGCGCAAATCTGTGGTGCCTAATTGCTGACACCATTGCTCAATTTGGGCCAGGGACTGATTGGCCTGAGCGCGATGGGCTTCGTATTTTTCATGGTAAAATTCGTTGCTAAAGTCATGCGTGGTTTCCGGATGACTAGCGTGCAAAATGATATAATCCAGCAGGGCTTCGGGTTTGGCTGAGGAAAGATCTTGGGTACTAAGGGTTTCTTGATTGTTGAAAATGAAGCGGAGCAAAATTTCTTGGTAAGCTTTGGCATTTTCGGCGCTGGTGACGGCTTGACTGGCAGTGGTGAGGCGGTGCAGCAACTGATAAAGTTCGGGGCGATGATCGTGCAAAAACATGAATTGATCGCTTAATTCACGGTGGTAAGCCATGGTGGCAACATATGACTCGCCCCAGGTGGACAAAATATCGGTGGCAAACAAACGGTAGTCGAAATCGACGGCGCTTTCGTGGTGACCATCGGTGATTTTGGTGATGGCCCGCCAAGATTTAGCGTCCAACTGGCCGGCGTACTTCATGGTGGCCAGCGTGGCGCGAGCGCGGACCAGATAAGGATTGGTGAGAGCAGCGGTGGGCAAGTCGCTTTCGTGTAAGGCAAAATTGGCTTGCCAGTGCTGGCGAACATCTGCCGGGAGGGCGGTTGTCAGCTGGGGATAGTTTTGCTGGGCGGTGACGGCATCCGGGGTGAAGCGTAGATCTTTGATCAAACTGTCAGCGACGGTGGCGCCAGCGTCAATGCGCTGGCGTAATTGAGCCATGAATTGGGGATAGTCGGCCAAGTCGTCGTCCATGAGCAGACCCAGCGACTCGTCGCTGAGGGCCGATAAATCGGTGTTTTCCACGAGAGCGCGGCTGAGACGGCGGGCGGCGGGGGCGGTTTGGTCCAGAGCGGATTCGAGGGCGTAGTGCGAACTGTGCCAAGCGGCGGCGAGATAATCGGCTTGATCGGTAAGTTTGCGCTGATACAGTTCGCGATTGGCGGGAGCCATATCGGCGGCTGTCAGCCTCGAAAATTTCCAAATGCTGGCGGTGCGGAGCAAGTGGGCTTGCTCGGCGGGAGTATACGTGGACCATTCGGCGGGCGAGTAGGTAGCGACGTCGCCGACGCGCAGCTCAAAATTTAATTGCTCGCCTGACAAAAGCACGGGCGAGGTTTCGTGGGTTTCGGGGGTGGCGACGGGGCGGGCTTCGGCCGCTGCGCTGACGGGCACAAAATTTTCAGCAGACATAAAGACTTTCGTTTTTATTTGAGATGTGACTTGAAGGTGATAACATAGTAGTAATTGTAACACACATAAACGTTTTTGTCACGAAACAAAAGTGTCGTTAACGACACTTTTGTTTTTGTAAAAACTGTACAGAAAAATTTTGTTTCCAGGCGGAAAATCGCCTAATAACTGAAAAATAGTCGTTAACGACACTTTTAACTCTCAAAAAGTGTCACGAAACGGCTCAAAGACGAGCAGATAATAGCAGTCGCACAAAAAGCCAAAATGCGGTATAATGAATGCATGTCAGTTTTGCGACCGATGAATTTTTTATCACCGACGTGTCCGCCAGCAAAGGCAGTGGCGAGCCAGGGTCGGGTGGAATGGTTGGATGTGTTGCGCACACTGGCGTGTTTGAGCGTGGTGATGTTGCACGTGGCCAATCAAAATTGGTATATCACGGATTTTAGTGTGCCGGGAGCGTGGCATAATTTTAGCATTTTTAATTTTTACGAAAGTTTGGTCCATTGGGGCGTGCCGATTTTTGTGATGATTTCGGGGAGTTTGTTTTTGGATAAAAAAGTAACGGTGAAAAAAATTTGGAGTCATTATATCGCGCGGATCGCGCTGACTTTTGCCGTGTGGACGAGTGTGTACGCGCTGTTTGATTTGTTTGTCCGGCAGTATCCGATCGCCCAAGTGTGGGAAAACTTTTTTGCTGGCCAACCGCACATGTGGTACTTGTTTTTGATCGTGGGCTTGTATGCGTCACTGCCGGTGTTGCAGCCGTTGATCAAAAGTGACAAACGGGATTTTTTGATTAAATATTTCGTGGGCTTATCGCTGGTTTTTGGGTTAGGGTTGATCGAGCTGATCAATGTGCTGCAACTTTTTGGCTCGCCGGCGCTGACCACATTCCAATACATCAATTATCGGTTTTGTTTTTATTTGGTGTGCGGTTATACTGGTTATTTTTTGCTGGGTTATTATTTGACCCGGGCGCAATTGTCTGCTAATGCCAGGCGGAGTTTTTATGCGCTGGGTGTGGTGGGAGCGGTGGCGACCACGGGTTGGTCGTGGCTGAGTGCGTATGTGCTGGGTCAGCCGGTGAATATTTTTTTTGAAAATTTGACGCTGAATGTGTGGGCGATGAGCGTGGGGATTTTCGTCTGGGTACGCTATCACGCGGCTAATTGGCCTTGCCAGTTGCGGCAGGCTTTGGTGTGGATCGCGCCATATACTTTGGGGATTTACTTGGTACATCCGCTAGTGGTGTACGGTTTGTATCGTTTGGGTATCCACACTTTTTGGTTGGATCCGTGGCTGAGTGTGCCGGTGAATAGTATCATGGTGGTGAGCATTTCGCTGCTGGTGACGATGCTGGTGCGCAGCGTGCCTAAAATTGGCAAATTAATCGCCTAACAACTCAAAAGCGTTGGCTTATAGTTTCCCACAAAGTGGTTGAGTGGCCTTCGTAACCGAGCGACCATATGGCAATGCCGCCCAAATTTAATTTGGCCACAACATCCATTTTGTAAGCTAGAGAACGTTCGTTTTCAAAAAAACCGATGTGACAGCGGTTTTCACCGTCATCATTGCTGGCGCGATAGACCAAATAGGGACTGAGTGAAACTTCGTCCCAATGTTGGGTGGCACCGTACTGACGATCGCTTAAAATCTTTAGAGCGGCGGCATAAGTGAGCGTT
>JAFRKU010000008.1 GCA_017431585.1 bacterium
CGCCGGAAATTCCAAGACGGACGTGCAGTTGACAAAGACCGCAACACGGGCGAGTGTCGCAAAATCACGGGCCAAATTTACCAGTGCTACCTCTGGGGGAGTGAAACCGAGAGTTGCAAAAGTAAAACGGCGGGCGCAGCGGCGGCGGGTGGCAGCGTGGTGGTCGCATTTGAGCCAGGGGGTGCAAGTGCTGACGGTGGTGGCGGGGGTGGCCATACTTTTGGCTATCGCCGTCACGATGCTGCTTAATACCGCGTTACCGCAATTTTTTCATCTGGAAGAGGAGAAAAACATTTTGCTGGTGGGGGCGGATATTAGCTCGCGCGCGGATGTGATTTATCTGGTCAACGTCAACCCCGCCACGCAAACGACGACGGTGACTCGGCTGAGCGCGACGACTTTGGTGCCGGTGATCGGGGGATTTGGCCAGTATCCTTTGGGTTCGGTGGCACCGGTGCTGGCGAGTTTTGGGGCCAATAGTTTGCAAGAGATCCGGGCGGGTTACACTTTCGCTTTATCTTCGGTGATCGATGAGGTGTATTTTTGGCCGGAGTTGGCGGAAATTCGCACGGCTGCTGAGCTTAAAAACACCTTTAAATCGCTAATTTTTGACGATTTGCGTCGGAGGAGCGCACTGGATATATCACTGATTAATAGTTATTTCCAAATTCGGGCCAATAAACCGCTGGCGGGCGTGCGCCAGGTGAGCGAGGTGGGGCAGTTGGCTGGGGGGCAAGCGCAATTGGGGCGGTCGCGTCTGGTGGCTTGTCCGGTGACGCTGATGAATGCGGCAGATGTCAATGGTCTGGCGTCGCGGACGAGCCAGATGCTGGAAAACAGCGGGTTTTCGGTGGTAAATTGGGATACGGCGGCGCAAACGATCGAGCGCTCGAGCATTTATTACGATGGGAGCGAGCCGGATTGTCTGGAGGTGGTGGCCTTGGTGCAAAAGATATTCCCACAGCTGGAGCTGGTGGAGGACGATGGGGGAGCACAGGGGCAAAAGTATCGATCCAAGGCGGTAATTTCTCTGGGGCGAGAGCTAGCAGACTGAAAAGTGGAGTGCTAAAATAAGAGTGAGGGTCGCAAAATATTTGGGCCGCGTCTCGAGGAAAATAGGGGAGAGTGTCGCAAAATATTAGTCGGCGAATTTGTCGGTGCCGCGGTCGTCGTCATCGCTGAGATTGAGCGGGCTTTCGTCGGCTAAAAGGAGTAAATCGTCGCCAATGCTATCGGCGTCCGTCTGGAAATTGCTGGGGAAAGAGTGGTAGTTGATATTGGCTGGGGATTGGTAGGTTTCCTTGATAAAAACGCGAACGCTTTTGCCGCTGGCGGAGTGAACTTGGCATAGGTATTGATTGCCACGCTCGATGAGTTTGCTCAGGCGCAAAGAGAGATCTTCGGGCAGTGAGCCCAAATAGGTTTTTTCCAAGGTTTCGACGGTGATAAAACGGCTTTTGGGGTGGAGTTGGAGTTGCTGGCCGATGCTGAGAGTGGTCAAAACGTGTTTATCGGCGAGGCGCAAGAGATTGATAATTTTAGATTTGCTTGGTTCTTCAATGAAATCTACGCTATCAAATTGGGGGGTGACCACGGTTTGCTGCTTGATATTGGCCAGCTGACGGGTGGCGATGGGGTTGCTTTTTTCCAAAGAGAGGACTTGCTGGAATTGGGCGGCTTGAGTAAAGTCTTGCAGTTGCATCCAAGCAAAACCCGAACGATTGAGGGCGCTGATATTCGTGGGATCGAGGGCTAAAATTTGTTCATTGAGTTCCACCGCGGCCGACCACTGGTGATTTTTGGCGGCGTGCACGGCTTGCATTTCGAGATTGCTGATTGTTGACATAATTGGGGTGTATTATACACCTATTTTGGCATAAATCATGAGCAATTTGGGCGAAATCGCCAGCCAGAAAGAGGTAAAGATGAGGTATAATAGGGGAGAAGGGGGCTTTTATGTCGGGTCACAGTAAATGGAATAACATTAAAAACAAAAAGGGGGCGGATGACGCCAAACGGGCGCAGGCTTTCACGGCTTTGGTGAAAAACATTCGGATTGCGGCCAAACAAGGCGGCGATCCGGCTTCCAACCCGACGTTGCGGCTGTGGGTGGACAAGGCAAAAGCGGCCAATATGCCCAAAGAGAAAATCCAGCGGGCGATTGACATTGGGGCGGGGAAGTTGCCAGGGGTGGCGATGCAAGAGATTACTTATGAGGCTTTTGGTCCAGGCGGAGTGGGACTGATGATCATGGCGGTGACGGACAACACCAATCGGACCAGTAGCGAAATTAAGGCGGTGTTGACGCGGCATGGCGGCAGTATGGGCGGACCGGGGGCGGCCTCTTACATGTTTGCTTTTGATAAAGAAAATCAAGAATATCGAGTGACGATGCCGATTCCGGTGGATGAAGAGACGCGCGCCCAGATTGAGGAGCTCAAAGAGCTGCTGGCGGAAATTGAGGGCATTGAAGGCATTTTCGCGGCTATTGAGTAATTTATTTACCGGGAAAAAAGACGATAAACAGGATGACCACGAGGGCCATAAGATAGTAGTATTCGCTGACTGATTGACCGCGGTATTGGAGCTGGCGGTTTAAAAAGACTTGAATTATCCCGGTGACAAGGTAAAAAACGGCCATCACCAGCAGAGCGATGTGCCAGTTGGCCAGAGGGAGGAAAGAGAGGGCGAGGGCGACTTCGGCTACGACGAGACTGCTGAAAAAACTCAAGGTGGTGAGTTCGAGGGAAAGTTTTTCGTCGAGATTGACTGTCCAGGCGATGGAGAGAATGAGCGGCCAGTGCAAAAGGAGCACGGCGGCGAAATTGAGATAAAACGGCCAGTGAAAAGAAAAAATGATCTGGACGCCCAAAAGCGAGATAAGAAGCGACATATAGGTGAGAATATTGTGGGCGGCGCGGGCTAGCTGGATGGTTTTGCCTTGGGAAGAGATAGTGAGAATGTTGCCGCTTAAAAACAAGGCGTACATGCCGGTGGCAAACAGGACAAGCAAGATAATCAGGCTCCAGAGATTGGTGGGCAAAAGGAAGTAAAAAGCGCCTATAATCAGTGAATAAATGGCCGGAATGGGTAAAAAAAGTAACCAGTGACGCCAACTGATGGTGTGGCGCAAGACGAGGGCGGAGGAGAGGTAGGTGAGCAGGGCAAAGCCAATGATGGCTTGATAGCGAAAATGAATGGGTACAAGCTGGATGGACCAGAAAGCGACACCCAAAAGAGCCGACCAAATAATAAAACGTTCACGCACACGCATAAGTGGGATTATTATACCATAAAAGCCGCCGAGGGCAGGGGAGAGACGAAAAACAATTATTCTTGCAGAATATGCGATAAAAAACCGAAAATTTACCGCATAATTCCCGCAATCAGAGGAGAAAGTGATAAATTCGGTAATTATGCGTTAATATAATAAAAAAATATAAGAAATATGCGGTAATAAATTTTGGCAAAATCTTGCCGAAATTACGATATTTTTTATAGGGTGGAAAGGGCGACCGGTGTCAAATAACTTGTGAAAAATTAATATAGGTTTTAATCGTTGGCGATCGAGAAAAAGCGGCTACTTGAAGTGATTTAGCAAGGAAATTAGGCGATTGCTAACAAAAATAATGGGGAAAAAACTGCGATGCTGCGCTAAAAACTCAAAATTTATAGTTTTTGGTGTTTTGATGATGAAAAATATATTTTGTATAACAAGAGTAAATAATTATTGTGGCAAATCACGGTGAGAGCTAAAGGGGGAAAAGCGAGGCGGCGGATTACCGCAAGGTGGTGGCGTGAGGAGCGAAAAATGGCAACATGAGCAAAGAACTGGTGAGTATTATACCACGAAGTAGGGCATAATTGGGGCGGGAATTATACAGAGAGCAAAAAAGCCGATTTTAGCTGGTTTAAGCGGGTTTAGAGCAGACCTGTGGGGTAAATCCCAGGCGAGTAAAGGTAAGCGTGGTTGGCTGGAGTGACGCCTGGAGCCCAGGCAGGCGAGGGGAGAAGCCCCGCCATGCTCCTTGACTTTGATCCGGCGGATGCGGATCTTACCGATGACGACCTTGATTTCAGTGTTTTCAGGGATGATGCGCCTTATACCTTTGCGGTTCTTGACGGGCC
>JAFRKU010000078.1 GCA_017431585.1 bacterium
GCCGTTGTTGCCAGTCAAAAGCAAGGCGCAGCGACGAGCCGAGCCAGGTGAGATGAGAACTTGCTTGCGATTGCCAACAGCCAGCAGTATGCGCTTGTCTGCCCGCCTCGAGACTAATTTTTGGCTGGATAACCGTCCACACCATACAAAATGACTTTATGTTATCCCTCCGTCTGGCTAAATTTCGCAACCCACCCAATGTGTCAGTGAGGTTTTATGCCAAACATTGTGGTCGAGAGGTGGGTAGACAAGCGCGCGCAATACAGCAACGCGCTAGCCACCAGACGTGTTTCTCGCGCTTGTTAAAATCGCGAATTTGAGAAACACGCCTGGTAGACAAAAAAACGCGCCCGGGCCTCCGGCCCGGACGCCACTGCTCTTTTCCCCCGTTTAGCGCCGCAACGCCACCCCGATCGTCAAGTAGCTAGCAAAAGCCAGCCACGCCACGTACGGCACCAGCGCCCACGCTGCTCGCTTGTCCAAACTGCGATACAGCCACCATTGGTAGACGTTCAGCGCCACCAGCATCAGCACGATCACAATTGCTCCCGCATCAGAGTGCCAGCCGAAAAATACGATGCTCCAGCAAAAATTCAGTAGCAACTGCAACCAATATACCACCTGGGCCACGCGCCGTTTTTTCTGCAACTGCTCGCTCGCCGGCGCCAACTGATACACGTAACCAGCCGCCCCGCCCAGCAACAGATACAAAATACCCCAGGCGATCCCGAACACCGCGGGCGCCGGCGCCAACGGCGGCAAATTCAGCGATAAATAATAGCCTTTCACATCGCCCGCAAAAAGCTGCGACGCCGCCCCGATGGCTTCCGCCGCCACCGCCCAGGCTGCCACGATCCACCAGTTAATTTTTACCCCTCGCTTCTTCATTGCAACCACCTTTCTTTTTTGCCGTGTCTCCTATTGTAACATACTTGTGGGTGCGTGGCCCAGGCGTTCCGCCTGGGGCACGCACCCGCCTTCGCCCTTTTCAGCGATACATCAAGCTCGCCGTCGTGGCAAACACAAACAGCAGCCACCACAGCAACAGCAGAATCTTGCTCCGCCGTCCCTGCCTGGCTATCTCCGCCTGGAAACGCACGTCCATGCTTACTACCTGCTCCTGCAGCTGCACCAAGCACCGCTGCATTTCCCGCGGGCTCAACTCCCGCGTGTCCGCCAACTGCACCCAACTGCGCGCCATCGGCGCGATGTCCGCTCCCGTAGTCACGGCTTGACTGGCCTCCAGGCTGCCCATTCTCTCCCAGCCCAGCATGCCTGCCACCACTACTATGACCACCAGCGTCACCACCGTCATCAACCGCTTCACCGACCGCATTTCCTCCACCTCCTGGAAAAGAGCAAAATATTATTTATTGTATCATATTTCGTCCCACCTTGTCAAGTTTCGCCACCGCCGCCACGCTGCCTCTTGACAAAAACCAAAAACCGGTGTATAATCAGCCTTCTTCGGTGGGGCTCAAACTAGACAAAAAGTAAACACATGGACACATTTGAACCATACATAGCCACTTCCGAGTTATCCCTTCGCCCCGAAACAGGCGCCGCAGTTTTAGAGCGCGCCCTTGGCGGCTGGGAACAAGCCCTTCGCCGCCGCTTGCCTACCGATATTTTGCCCGCTGACTGCCTCGCTCCCGCCGTCACCATCTTGCGCCAACTCCAGCCCGAAAAAACCCCGCCCGCCCACTCCACCGGCTGCCAGCTCACTTTCGATGCTGGACAGATCCGCTCTGTGCATGGACAACTCAAACGCTATTTCGATTATCTCGGTGTGCGCGAACAGCTCACTTGCCGCCAGCGGCCCCAGGATCTGGCCACTTTCGAAGCGTCCATTTCCGCCAGCCGCGGTCTACCCAGCTCACCCATCACTATTGATCAAAATTTAGATACCATCGCCGCCATCCTAGAAGCCGCCATTCCCCCGCTCCAAGTCGCCAGCGAACGCTACTATGACAACTGGGAAGGCATTCACAACCGCGACCACGTCCACCAAGTCGCCCGCCACTGGCCAGCCGTCACCCACCAGCCTTGCACCGGTCTCACGGCCCTGATCGTCTATCTCCATGATCTGGGCGGCAAAGCCGTCCTCGGCCAGCACGCCGAGCAAACCGCCCCCAACGTCGCCGTCGCCGACAGAGTTTGCGAAACCATCCATCTGCCCAGCCTCCAACGCCGCTTCGTCACCAGCACCATCGGCGCCATGAATTTACCCTTCGAGCTTGTCAGCCTCCGCTCCCGTCAGCAAATGGCTGCCTATCAGCGATTATTGCCCCAATTGCAACAATATTTGTCCGATTTCACCAATCAGCGCGCTGGTGCCGACTTTTTGTTCTCCCTCTGGCTGGCAGACGCCGCCAGCTACACCCTACTCGGAGGCAATTTGCCTGCCGCCGATCACCAATTTATCTTTGACCTGGACGAACACGACCGCTTGCGCTCCCTCAGCCTCACCCCCGCTCTCAGCGCCATCCAGGCAGACATCTACCATGACCTGGAGTTGGATGTCCCGCCCGCCGCTTGAGCCCACTCATACTTTGTCACTCTAACTCGCTCCTACTGCATCAATTATGCGTGAAAAAACCAAAAATATCCCGAAACAATTACCGCAAATTCTGCGTTAATCACTCAAACCCCCTCATATTACCGCATAATTACCGCAACTGCAACAATTCTTCCGGCTCTAGCAGCCGCAAAGTCAGCGTCACCACGTCATCTCGCTCAGACAATAAGATCTTGGGCACCATCGCCACCCCAATGTTATCCAACTGCCCAATTGGTGTCAGCGACCACGAATTGGCCGCGTAGTAAAAAGCCAGCTGATTGCCCTGATACAACGTAATATCCCCCGGTGCCGTATGCAGCGTCTCGTTTTCCTCCGGCAGCCGCCACGGCAGTTGTCCAAATCTCTCCATCTGGTTGTAGTTTTCCACCTCCAGCGCTAGCGGGCCCTCCGCTCGCAAATGCTCCACCAATGCCCGCCCGGCCGCATTATCGTAAATTGTCGCCGTCACGTCCATGATATCCCGCACATTGATCCCAATATGTGTCAGCACCGGCCGCGCGGCCACCGCCTCTGTGGTGGCTTCCGGCAGCTCACTCGCGTCAAAAGTGATCCCGTCCGTGTTCATCGCTGCCCTCCTCGCTTCTTGCTTTTGCCTGGCAAAACCCATCCCCACCAGCCAGCACGCCAAGCCCAAAATCGCCAGGCCCGCCACCAACCGCGGCGAGTACAATTGTCCTAAATAATCCCTCACTTTTGCCATTTATCGCTATTGTACCACACCCGCCCCGCCCCCAGCGACCCAATTTCCCCCTTGACAAAGCCGATATATTATGATATAGTTAGCCCCAAGTTCTTTAACATGCAGTTTGAGAGAACTTTTTCATATCAAGGAGGAATTTCGTTATGGAAGAAAAAATGGCGACCAGTCGTTGTTGCTTTTGCAATGACGCCGCGGGCCACTGCGATAATGTGGCAGCGCTCGTTCCCTCACTTCCCAAAGAGAAGTACATTTACCTCGAAACAAAAAACTTTTTATCTACACCGGAGCTTCATCCAGTGCTGGACGGTAACTGCCCCAAACTGGAGGGCAGCACGGTTCAATACTTCCTGACCGTGCCACGCGAACACAACACAGCCTTTCTTCAGGTGGACCCGTCTCTGGCAACGGAGCTGGAAAGCCATCGCCACTATCTGCGGCTGTGTGTGAACCTGGATCATCACACCACTGCGGTCTCGACGCATCATGAGGTTTTCTGCGAACATGGGCAAGCTGCAGAAGGTAACCGCGTAAAGTCGATCTACAACGCCCACGTTCACCAGTTTTTCTTGGCCAACGTTGATGGACTCTTCGACTTTTTGGCAC
>JAFRKU010000079.1 GCA_017431585.1 bacterium
CGCCGCATTTAATTCCTCCACAATCTTCTCCCCGTTAAGCTTAGTCGACACGCCCAAAACTTGCGCCGTCGGCGTCAGCAGCCGCTGGATCCGGCCGTTCGCCCAGGCCACGCCGCCCACCGTCAGCACCAGCGCCATCATACAATCGCAAATAAACCGAAACCGTTGTTTGCGCTCGGTTTTCGTCCGTTTCGGGCACTCGCCTGCTCGCTTCGCTCGCACGCTCGCGCCCCCCATTGTTTTTCGCCCCTTCGTCCCAGTTTTTACCTTTATCATAAAGAATGTCCCAATTATATGCACAAAAGCGCCCTTTTGTCAATTATTTCATACTAGATCAAATATGTACAAACACTAGCTTAATTTCCGCTACATCTGGAAATTGCCTCTTGACAAAAGTGATATAGTATGATATAATATAGGGTGGTGTGTAAAACCGCATACGGCCGTCATGCACGGCTCCCGGTCAGCCTCTCGGGTCACCAAAGAGGCATTTTTGCATAATAAGCATATATTTTCGCAATTTTGTACACAAAAATTATTCATGTCTTGCATACGTACCACCGCCAATTGAATCAAGCGCAGCATAAAAGCCACAAAAGCGGTCGCTTCGCCTTGAGCATTGCACTGATCAATCACGGTGTAATACTCATTTTGATGTTGCTTGACTAAAGTTTCCACCGGTAATTCGGCAAAAACGCATCTTTGTGCCACCGAATTCACAATTTCATCAGTCATGGTGTACGGAGGCCTGTAGCTGGTCATGGACATATGATATCACAAAAATCCGTCTGCAATGTCAAACCGAACGAAATTGATATTCAAATTGCCACTTGTCAAGCCCCAAGCTAGTATGCTACAATGCAAATTGTGACGCGAGAGCGATTGATCAAGCAAATTATCCAAAATCACACTCGCGCCTACGGAGCGATTATCATCGAAAGTTATCCCGGACAGCATCCGGCGACAGAACTGGCGCCGCTGGCTACCAGTACCTTTGATTTAGACAATGACCATATATTTTATTGGTGCCAAAATTTAATGGCGCGCCGCGCCTTACAACTGAGTCGTGAGCCGCCGCCGATTTTAATCAATAATTACACGCGGCTCCCTGAACTCTGGCCGCTGGTGCTACAAGACCTCAAATGCCATTACGCCCCCGGGCGTTTTTTATTAATCACCAATGGCCGCGTCATTTGGCAACAGCATCAAGGCAGCTTCGGTGTGGCCCACATCGTGCCCATGCGGACGGCGAGTACATGGGAAAAAGGCGACAGCGATGGGCGCATCAGTGTGAAGCAATGGCGCCACCAGAGACAATTGCTCACCCAGCAAACGCTTTTTCGCCCTACTTTCGTCTGGAGCGAAGGTATTCCCTCGGTTACCAATGAGATCTGGCCGCTAGCGCGCAATCGATGGCCACCGCCAGCGCCATCCGGCTGGTCCAGCGCACTAAGACAGCTGGTGGGCACCACGTTTTCTCCTCGTGCACTTTTAACTCGCTTGCAGTGCGAACTGCCCGCATATCGCAAAAGTGACATTCAAACCTGGTTACAACTAGCCAGGAAAAATTTGACAATAGATTTTTTACCGGCGTGGCAGCCAAAACTCAAAGATAAAGCAGCCGGGTGTGAGTTCGCCAAATTAATTCTCACGCTATCAGAATTTCCATCAGACGATGACACAGACGAACTTGACTTGCTAGTGACACGACAATTTTTGTGTCAAGCGGCCAACGATTGGCAAGTGTATTTGGATGCGACGGTGGGACGCTTGGGTCACTATCGCGACAATTATGGCCGGCACGTCGACTTAGTCGCAATGTGGCCAGACGGGCAATGGGCGCTGATTAATTTGGCCCGCAATGAACGTACTAGTATCGAAGCCGCAGTCCGTATGCTGGTGCGCGTGCGCGCCAACGTCACAGACGATATCGCCGCGAGCTGTGCATTTTTAATGGTGAATACCCCAGCGGGCAAGTGTTATCAGCGCGCCGATGGCGTCTGGGTAGTACCGCTGACACATTTGGGGCCGTGAGAGCTTAAAATAGTTGTTTCGCCCAAGTCTTGACGGTCTGCGCGCGCAAAAATGATTGCAAGTCCGCTAGATCTTGGCGTTGGTCCCA
>JAFRKU010000009.1 GCA_017431585.1 bacterium
CCCACCCAGCCCAAAGGCACAAACACTGCGCGCTCGTACAATTTGGGTACAAACCGTCGCCCCGTGTGTTGCACTGCCGGCAGCATTTTGCCCACTAGCGGTATATCATCAAGCAAAAACCACGTCGTAGCAATCGTCAGCAAGCTCGGCGTATCGCCACCTTGTGGCTGCCACGTCCCGTCCGGATTTTCCAGTTGCGCCGCCACCAAACCCAAACGTGCCTTTTGGTAATTCTCCCGATAATACCGCCACAATTTACTCAATGCTCCCGGCTGCACGATCGTATCCGAATTCAAAAACCACACGAACTCTCCATGCGCTCTGTCTAGTCCAAAATTATTGCCGCGCCCAAAGCCCAAATTTTCACCCGTATTGTACACGTGCAAATTTGGATAAGCTAACTTCGCCAGCCGCTCGCGCGTCCCATCGTGGCTATCATTGTCCACCACGATCACCTCGATCTCCGGCAATTTTTCGCCGTCATCCACCAAGCTCGCGTACACACTCTCCACCGTCTGGCATGTCAGCGCCGCCGTATTCCATGATACAATAATCACCGATACATCCATGCTAAGCTTTCCTCGTCGCCACCTTCAAAATCGTTTCCAAAATCATAAGTGCCGATTCATCATACGAAAACTTGCCCAGCTGTGCCAAAGCTTGCCGGCCAAAGCGCGCCTTCTCCCGACTCGCCTGCCACGTCACCGCCGCTATCATCGCTTTAGCGATACTATTGGGTCGGAAAGGATTCACCCCCAACCCCATCTGTCCCACCACCTCCGGCAGTGAAGTATTATTAGCGCAAATCGGCAGCGTCCTATAGGCCAAACTTTCCAAAGCCGGAATACCAAAACCTTCGTAAAGTCCCAAATTCAAGCTCGCCGTTGCACCAGCCAGAAGCGCCCCCTTTTGCCGCTCGTCCACAAAGCCAGTCCGCACAATTTGCCGCCGGCTCCGGCACGCGCCAATCGCTTCCTCAATTTCATCCATCAGCCAGCCGTCTTTGCCCGCCAGCACCAGTTGCCACTCCTCGCCGCGCTCCACCATCGCCACAAAAGTGTCAAAAGCTTCCACCATCCGAGCAATATTTTTGCGCGGTTGCAAGGTCCCCAAATAAACAAAATATTTTTTACCCACACCCATGCGGGATAGCAACTGCTGGCGCTCGCTGGCCGTCAGTGATATCACTTGTCCCGAAAAAGCCGGATACGCCACCACGATATCCCGCTCGGCTCGCTGGTAGGCGCGCGCCACTTCTTTTTTGGTAAATTTACTAATCGCCACCACCGCCGCCGCTCGCTTTACACTGTAGCGCGTCCACGCCGACAACTGATACAAATCGCGCCGCGCAAAAGTTTCAGGAAATTTCAAAAAACCCAAATCCATCACGCTGCAAATATAAGGTACACTACACCAGCGCGGCGCATAATGGCCTGGCGTGAAAAACACGTCATAAGCGCCCTGATGGCAAAACAAATAAAGCGGCAGCCCCCATTGCGTCCACAGTCTCGCCGGCCCTACCACCCGGTAACTCCACCCCGGCCGCTCCGCTGGCCAGTCGCTCACGGGCGCGCTAGAAAGCAACACTTCAAAAGCAATCTTATCGCTCAAGCTACGCGTAATCCGCTCCAGCGCGCACAAAAGCTCAAAAGCGTACACATTGCTACCCACCCGCTGGCAGCGGTTGGCTTCATTGCCATCCAGAGCGATGCGAAAATTACTCATCCGCCTCCTCCAGTGCCTGTCGATACACCGCCACCGTTTCCGCCGCCGCTTTTTTCCAAGCAAATTTTTTCAGCTGGGAGCGTCCGGCCGCCACTCGCGCGCGCTTTTGTGCTGGCGTTTCAGCCAAAACTTTTTGCAAACCCAAAGTAATGGCGTTCACACTTTCCGGATTGACCAGCACCGCCGCCGCGCCCGCCACCTCTTCGCAAGCCGTGTGGACACTAGTCACCACCGGCACCCCGTAGTAATATGCCTCCAAAATCGGCAAACCAAAGCCCTCGTCCAGCGACACAAAAGCCAGCGCCGCCGCGCCCGCGTAAAGCAGAGCCAAATCATTTTTCTCCGGCTGGTCCACCACCCGGATACACGGATCAGTATAATCCGGCTCCTCCCAACCAGGCGCACCGGCCAACACCAAATCGTAGCTACCTGATAAAGGTTGCCACGCCTCAATCAGTCGCGCCAAATTTTTGCGCGGCTCTCTGGTGCCCACGAATAAAATGTAATCCCGATCAATCCGCAATTTCGCCCGCAGCCGCGCTAACCGCCGCTCACTGATGTAATCTTTTGCCACCACATTTTGCGCCGGCAATGCTTCGTACACCACGTGCACGCGCTGCTCCGGAAAATCCAGCAACTCCACGATATCGTGCTTATCCGAGTGCGACACGGCGATAATATGTGCCCGTCTTTGTTTTAAAATTTCCCAACTTTCCTGATGATGTCGCCAAATGCGCGGGTGCACCCGAGTTTTATTTTTGACCATCGCCACATCATGAATCGTGGACACCAGCGGTAAATCACGATCTGGCGGTTGCTGATAATCCCACGAATGAAAAACTTGCACGCCCGGCAACAACGGCCCCACCGGATTTATCCCCACGTGATGCCACCAGTGATAATTCAGCTCCACCGGCCATTTTTGCCAACAGTAAGCGGGTAGGGGAACAGAAAAAATTTCCGCCCACTTTTTCTGGAAAAAAGCGACATGCCGACCAGCGCACGCATACAGTTGCAACTCCACGTCTCGCCGCGCCGCCAAAGCCCCAGCCAAATTTGCCGTGTAATTGCTCACTCCTCGGCCATACAGCCAGCTGGTCACGTCCAGCCCCACGTTTATTTTGCCCATACGCGCACCGTTCCCAAATTTGGCTCACTCCACTCCAACTCCGTGTGATAAAAACCGTGTTCTCGCAAAAATTGTGGCAACA
Organism: bacterium; assembly: GCA_017431585.1. GTDB lineage: Bacteria > Patescibacteriota > Microgenomatia > UBA1400 > PJMF01 > RGIG2560. The sequence goes on from JAFRKU010000009.1 coordinate 2,937, forward strand.
ATCTTTGGCTATCCGTCAGCTCCGCCATATAATCAAAAGTCACAATGTACTCAAAATCATCAATCTGTATGTTCTGCCAACTTAAATCATTTTTGGTGTCAAAAGTCCCCGTCGCCACCGCCGCTATCGTCCCACCCATACGCGGCTCATACCAATTCCACGGCGAAAACGGCGCCGGAAACGTAAAAAACGCTAAGCTGCTCTGAGTTGGGAGCCAGGCGTGGAGAGCCTCAATCGCCCCTCGCCAATTTTCCCGCTGCAAACTCTCGCGCGTCCAATATTGATACACGGAAATTAAATTGATACTCAAAAGTAAACCTACCAAACCCAAACTTAAGCCGCCAAATTTTTGTTTGTGCCCACGCTTGCCCATCGCCACCATCGCCAACATCAGGCACCACCACGCGAGGGCAAACATCACCCGTTTCGGCTGGATCACTGGCACCCACACAGATACAATCGCCGCCAACAAAAACGGCACCACACTGGCAAAAAGGGCAATCAGGACTGTCTCTTTTCCCTCCTGCCAAAATTTTTTGCCCCAGCCCAGCGCCGCCACCGCGGCCAAAACTGCCACCAGCAGTGTCACCGTCACAAAAATCGCGTTTACCTCCACGTCCATCATCCCAAACAAAAATTTAGCGACAGTCAGCGCCATCGCGCGACCAGCGGGAAATGATACCATCTGCTCCCAACCGACAAAATCAGCGCGCAACTGCTGACCCGCTTGCCACTGTCCGGCAAAAGACGGCGCCCACGGCAAGAAAGCTAGCGTCACCACCGCGCCACTCACCAAAGCCACCCGCCACCGGCCACGCACCACCAGCCACAGCAGCTGTCCGGCCAGGACGAAAGGATACAGATACATCGTGTAAATCCCAGCGATACTACCCAGCCAGAAAAAAACCAGCTCCCGATTGACCGGCCAGTTCGTACTCCACTCTCGCCAGCGCGCTGGCCACTGATAAAAATCATGGCCCACTCGCATGTACTCCAGCAAAAACAACCACGACCAAGCCGCCAAACACGCCGCCCAACTATACGGCCGCAACTCTTGGCTGAAAAACACATGAAAACCACTGGTGGCCAAAAACAAACTCGCCACCACCCCGGTTCGCTTGCTCACCAACTTTTGCCCCAGCAAATACACCGCCGCCACCGTCAGCAAGCCTGGCAACAACGCGCCCCAAGTCCGCAACCACCACTCACTCTCGCTCACCTTCATCGCAGCCCACGTCAAAACGTGCAGCAGCGGCGGCTGGAAATCGTCTTTAATCGCCAACTGCTGGTTCCACGGTCGCGCCGACTCCCAGGCTTGCGCCGCCTCATCCAGCCAAAAAGACCCACCCAAAAGCGGCAGCCGCAGCAGTAACGCCAGTCCCAAAATCACGATTATTTGCCAATTTCTCTGCCACCATTTTTTCATACTATTATTATACCACACAATTGCCCCGCTCCCGCACCCAAGTCAATGATATAATCAGTCTATGCCTGACTACACCGTTCACTACCGCGCCGGCGCGCGCACTATCCGCCTCTCCATCAAGCCCGACGGCAGCCTCCACGTCCACGCGCCGCGTTTTGCCAGCCAGCGTACCATTGCTCAATTTGTCGCCAGTCAAAGCGATTGGATCCAGCGAGTTTTGGCCCAAAAAGCCGACCACACCCCCACCCACACCGGCCCCTATCGTCTTTTTGGCCGTGAGTACCAATTGTTTTTCGGCTATCGCCCCGATTTGAGTATCGGTTGGCACATCGTTGACCACCAAGTTTTTTACAACAGCAGCCGCTATCACTTACAACCCAAAACCACTGTCAGCCTCACTCCAGACGAGCAGCACAAATTAGCCACCTTCACCAAAAATACTTTCGCCCACTACGTCACCGCTCGCTTGCCCCAATTGCACGCGCGCATGAATTTGGCTGTGGCCTACCACCAGGTCCGCTTCAAAAATCAAGCTAGTTGCTGGGGTTCGTGTTCATCAGCCGGCAATCTCAATTTCAATTATCAACTCGTTCACTATCCGCCCGAAGTCATCGATTATGTTCTCATCCATGAGCTCTCCCACTTAGTCCACCCCGATCACTCCCGCGCTTTTTGGGCACTCGTGGCCAAATTTGACGGTGACTACCAAAAACACCGCCGGATGCTGAAACATTGATGGACTTGCTGCGAGTTCGCAGCCAGGCTAAACGGCCTCACTCAAAGCCCCGCCGCAACACGCGCTCACCAATGTCGGTGCCAGTGTGTCATCGACTTCCACCGTGCCCTCCGCCACTTGGGCGTCGCTTTTAATTTGCGCCAAACCGTCGTCGGCGACCTCAAATTTTTCCGGCGCCAACCCCACACAGGCCATACAGCCAATACACAAACTTCGCTCTTGCTTAATTTTTGTCATAGCTGTATTATACCACAAATTGCTCACCCGTTTGCCCCCAATGTGTGATATGATATGGCATATCGTTAGCAAAGGACACTATGGCCCAAAATGATTTAGCTAATTTCAACTATTATAATATCACTATTTCCGGTTTGCCCGGCTGCGGCAGCACCACCATGCTCACCGGCTTGCGCGACCGTCTCGGTGTGGAAGGCTGGCGCGGTTTTTCCGGCGGCGAATTTATGCGCCATTTTGCCACCGAAAAAGGCTTGTGGGATCCGTCCAATCCCGCTCATCACCATGCTAATATTTACTCAGACGAATTCGAAAACGAAGTCGATTTTGGCATGCGCGACAAACTCATGAATGATACCCAATGGATCATCGAATCGTGGCTGAGTGGCTTTTTGGCCCAGGGCACCCCGCACACCCTCAAAATCCTCATGACCTGTTCTTCCGATGACATCCGCATCGACCGGGTGGTCAATCGCGACGGCATCACTATCGAGCAAGCCAAAGCCAATACCTTGCATCGCTATCAAACCAACTTGACCAAATGGCGCCGCATGTATGGCCAGCAATGGCAAGAATGGGTCGTGGCTACCGGCCGCGCCGACCAAAACGACCCGATTGACTTCTGGCGACCAGATCTGTACGATTTAGTCCTGGATACCTACTCGCTCAATCAAGAGCAAACTTTGGAAGTCGTCATGGACAAATTGATCAAAAAGGACTGAGTATGCGCTTCATCGTGGCCAATTGGAAATCCGGCATGAACGCCACTCAAATCGTGGCTTTTCAGGATCAATGGAATCAAAAGTCGCTCACTTGGGACGAAGACGTCCGGGTGGTGATTGCTCCACCTGATCCGCACTATGTAGCTTTTTACAATGACGCTTGCGCCGGCGTGTATCCGTGTTTGCAGCACATCTCCGCTCTCACGGGTGCCGCCCACACCGGCTCCATCACCCCCGAAACCATCAGCGATTGTCTGCCTTCGTATACCATTTTGGGCCACAGCGAGCGCCGCCGTGAATACGGCGAGGACAACCGTCAAGTTTTAGCCCAAGCCCAAATTCTCTGGCAACTGCAAATCGAGCCGATTATTTGTGTGGACGCCGATACTTTCGCCGACATGTTTGCCCAAATTGAAGCTTTCGATCCGCATCTGCAGCATCAATGTCTTTTTGCCTACGAACCCGCCGGCGCCATCGGCACCGGTCACAATTTAGATCCGCAAGAACTTGACCACATTATCGGCGATTTCCGCCGCCATCATGGCGACTTTTTCCCGGTTTTATACGGCGGCAGCGTCACCCCTGATAACGCTGCCTCATATGCTCCGTATTGTGACGGTCTCTTGGTGGGCGGCGCCAGCCGGCAAGCCGATAGTTTTTATCAAATTATTCATAATTTTATTGCGTCTGATCAAACATGAAGTTGAAGAAAGGTAGTATGTCAGCTTTAAGCATTGAGACTAGATTTTGCCACGAATGGGTGAGTAGTGAGGCGCTAGAAAAATTGTCCGGCGAACTCCAACGGGCGCACACTCTGATCCGCGACAAAACTGGTGCCGGCAACGATTTTTTGGGTTGGGTTGATTTGCCCGCCGATTATCCGGCCGATCAATTGGCCCTCATCAAAGAGTGCGCCGCGCGCATCAAAAAACAAGCTCAAGTTTTAGTCGTCATCGGCATCGGCGGTTCACATTTAGGCGGCGAAGCCGGTTTGCAATTTTGCCGCGGCCAAAATTACAATGCTCTAGCCACCGATACACCCGAAATCTACTTCGTCGGTCACAATTTGTCCGCCAGCGCTTGGCAAGAAGTCGCCCGCATCATCGGCCAGCGCGATTTTGCCATCAATGTCATTTCCAAATCTGGCACCACACTGGAGCCGGCGCTCTGTTTCGGCTATTTCCAAGACTTAGCCCAAAAGAAATATGGCACCACCGCTGCCGAGCACATTTACGTCACCACCGACAAAGCCAGCGGTCTCATGAAACAGCAAGCCGACGAGCGCGGCTGGACCACGCTTGTCGTCCCCGATGATATCGGCGGGCGCTACAGCGCTTTCTCGCCCGTGGGCGCGCTGGTCTGGGAAGTGGCGGGCATCAGTTTGGACACCGTCCTAGCCGGGGCCAATCAAGCCCGCCAGGATCTCGCTGACATGTCGCTAGCTAATCCGACTTGGGTCTACGCCGGCACCCGTTTCCTGCTCGGCCAGCAAGGCAAAGTCATGGAACTGTACGCCTCCTACGAACCCCGCTTGAGCCTCCTCGGGCGCTGGTGGCAACAACTTTTCGGCGAATCCGAAGGCAAAGACGGTCGCGGCCTCTATCCAGCCACTATCGATTTAACCCAAGACCTCCACTCACTGGGCCAATACATCCAGCAAGGCCAAAGACTGATGCTGGAAACCACTCTCGCCCTGGAGCAACCGGTTGCCGACCAAACTATCGTCCTCGATCCGCTCGCCGCCGCCAAGTGGCCGTATTTGCACGACCAAACTATCAGTTTTGTCAATGATCACGCCATGCGCGCTACCATCGCCGCCCACGCCGCTGGCGGTGTGCCTAATATCCTCCTCACCCTTGCGCGCGCCGACGAGTGGCATCTCGGCTACATCATGTACTTTTTCGAGCTCGCTTGCGCCCTGAGCGCTTACTTGCTCGGCGTCAACCCCTTCGATCAACCGGGTGTCAACGCCTACAAAGATCGGATGATGCAATCTTTAGCTGGCTAATCGCCGTTCATTATCCGGCTTTTCAAACCCTATACTATATATAGTATAGGGTTTTTGTTATCACTTCTAGTCGTCGCCAGCTCTGCTTGCCAATTTTGTACACATTTTATACACACACTTTAGGCCGCTCTTTTTGCTTAACAAAAAAAACACTGCGGTTCCCATTGATAAATCAAGGAAAATCGCAGTGTGTTTGTCCTCACCGGGCAAGATGTATCATAACTCATTTTTTTCAAATTACAAGCAGCAAAAAGCATTGGTTTGTTAATCAATAACAACGTTTAGTCAGGATGAAAAAAATTCTTATCAGTCTAAATAATTCAAGCACTTTTTGCAAAAATCGCTGCGCCCGTTACCGGCGGCGACGGACATGCTTTTGGGCAAACAACCACTTCCACACCCAATAGATGAAACGGAAAGGCAAAGTGATAAACAGCCACAAATAATCCGGCGGATCTTGCTCGCCGTGCACCCAGGCAGACACCACCAAAATTGCGTGTTGATCGGCCTTATACGACCCGATCACATTGTACACCCGCGCCCCCATCCGCTTGATGTATTTAGTTTGTCCCTCCGCTTCCCGGATGACTCGATCCGGCTGGCGAATAGTTTGCTCGATGCTCGTTTTGTTCAAACCCCGCAAGCCAATCCGGTAATGCGCATGATTGGAATAAATGATCCTCGGCTTGCCTGTTTTTTTCATACCTCTATTATACCCTAAATCGTGATATAATACACCCAGAGACTTTAAATTAAAGAAAGGAACCCATGAATATTTTTCAGCAAGCCGGCGACGTCATGAAATTGCGCAAGCAAGCCTTAGAAATCCAAAAGCAACTCGCTGCCCAAGAAACCATCGTCGAAGAAAACGGTATTCGCGTCATTATCAGCGGTGATCAAAAAATTAAAGAATTTAGTGTCGAAGGCGTTATGAGCCAAGATGCGGTCAATGCCCTCAATAAAGCCATCAAACAATCCCAAGAAGCCGCCGCTAAATCCATGCAACAAATGGGCAGTCTCAATGACTTGCTCGGCTCGCTCGTCCAACAAAACTCTGCCAAAAAATCATGACCATTTTATTTGCCACCAACAACGCTCACAAATTAAGCGAAGTGCGCACCCTTTTGGCCGAGTTTGGCTTGCATGATCAAATTATCACTCCCGGCCAATTGCCAGTCGCCCCGGACCATGAACCCGAAGAAACAGGCGACACCTACGCCGCCAACGCCGCCCTCAAAGTCAATTTTTTAAGCTCCTATTATGACGGCTGGATCATGTCCGACGATTCTGGTATCGACGTGGCCGCCTTGCCTGGGCTTTTGGGCGTCCATTCCAAACGTTGGCACCCGGGCACCGACGCCGACCGCTGCCAAGCGCTGCTCGCCAAACTAGCCACCGCCACCAACCGGGACGCCAGTTACACTTGCGTCTGTTGCCTGCGCGAACCCACTGGCCGCGTTCACACTTTCACCGGCGTGCTGCCGGGCACCATCGCCCCCACCTGCCGCGGCCAGGCTGGCTTTGGCTACGATCCGCTTTTTATCCCCACCGGCTACAACCAGACTTTAGGCGAACTCGGCCAAGACGTCAAAAACCAGCTCTCCCACCGCCGCCGCGCCTTCCAAGCTCTCGCCAAATGGCGCCGCGCCCACCCCAGCGTTTGACAAACGCGCCCCACAAGCGTACAATAATAGCATGACACAACAAGATACGCACACGAATCCCCAAGCCATGCCTTCAGCCGGCACCACGCCCCAGCCTGCCCGCTCCCCCCAGCCCATCTCTTCCCGCCGCGCTCTCACTTACGCTTGCTCTGGCACCGCCGCCCTCGTGGTCATTTTAGTCGGCCTCTACTGGTGGCGCACTCGCCACCCCGCCTTCCGCCCCGACGAACCATACGTGGAGCACCCCAGCAGCCAACTGGGCGCAGACGGCGTTTTCGTGGATACCACCGTCACCCCCACCACCAGCACTGATATCGAGCTGGCCGCCGATGCCTTGCAAAACCAATTTTTCACCACGTGGCAAGTCGCTGACGAAGACACCAATCGCACTTTTATCAATTACCAAGCTTTAGGCACTTTTGGCGACCAGAATCAATACACTTGTTTGCTCGCCGACATCCGCACCTATCGGCTGGCCGACGGCATCGCTCACTTGTCTGCTAACTGGACCGGGGCTCTGCGCGTCACTATCAATCGCTCCACTGTCACCAACTTAATTCTCTTTGACCATCAAACCGATCTAACCCAATTGCTACCCGCCCGGCTCATCGGCGATCTGCACAATGCCAATACCATCACCCTTGTGGCCGACAACATCGACCGCGCTCGCGCCACTTTACAAGCCGAAGGCTACGATATTGACGAGCCCAGCAGCGTCGCTCCCGCCGCGCCTATCAATGATCAAACTCCCGCCACCCCCACACCGCCACCAACCGCCACGCCCACTCCCTCACCCGCCGCCACCAACAGCGCTCGCCAAAAATAGTCGTTAACGACTATTTTTTAAGTTGTTAGGCGATTTCCGCCTAGAAAAATCGGTTCGTGACTATTTTTGCTACCTGACACGACAGTCGTTAACGACTATTTGCCCCATTGTGAACCATTGATTTTGGCTTGCAAACCCGCCGCCCCCGCGTGTGTCAGCAACACTGCCATTGCGTCATAAGTGTCATCAATCACTTTTGTCCCCGTGCGGCTCAAATAATCATCAAAATGTAGTTGTGTGCGCACCATTTTGGCCACAGCCGCTTTGTCCGCCCGGCCAAAGCCCGTTACCGCTAGTTTTATTTGCGGCGGCGAGTACTCAAAAATCTCCACCCCGGAGCGAAGCAAAGCCGCCAACATCACGCCGCGAGCTTGCGCCACATTGATGACCGTGGTGTCATTGCGAAAATAAAACAGGCTTTCCAGTGCTGCCTGCTGGCAATGAAATTCGCCCACTAGCTGACTAATCTCCTCGTCAATTTGATGCAGCCGCTGGTAAATCGTTTGTTTTTTGTCCGTGGTAATCAGACCGAAAGACAATAAATTGACACGTCCGCCAGCCAAAGTTTGCCCGACAGCCCAGCCCAATCTGTCAAAACCCGGATCAATGCCTAAAACCAACATTTCATTTTTGACACACCGGACAAAAAACCGTCGAGCGGCCACCCAACTTCACCATGCTCAGTGTGCCGCCACAACGGCGGCACGCCTCGCCTTCCCGCCCATACACTTGTAAAAATTTTTCAAAATTGCCGCCATTGCCATACGCATCCACGTACCGGCCGTCAAAGGTAGTTCCGCCATTGGCAATGGCGGCTGATAAAATCGCGCCGGCAGCAAAACAAATTTCCGCCGCGTAAATATTGCCAATGCCCGCCACCACTTTGTTGTCCAGCAGCACTTGTTTGATCGGCATTGACCGGCGCTGCAGCTGCTGGTAAAAGGCGTCCACGCCATGCCAGTCGTTGGCGTCCGGACCATACGCGGCCAAAATGTCCGCCAGCTGCGTCTCATTTACCACCCGCACCCAACCAAAAATCCGCTGGTCATTGAAAAACAACTGCCCACCGCTATCCAAATCAAACATCACCCGCGTGTGCTTGCCCGGCAACTGCGCCAAAATGTCAGACGTCGGGTGTCCACCGCCCGCCAACGCTTGCTTATTTTTGTACAAAAGCTGGCCTGTCATTTTCAGATGCACCAGCAAATGTAAATCGTTATCTAAGTCAAAAATTATCAACTTCGCCCGGCGAGCAATTTTTACAATTTTTTTGTTCAAAATATCGTTTTTCCGCTGTACATCGGGAAAACTTTTCGGATGCAAAATCGTAACTTTGGTGATGGTTTGCCCCTGTACTAACCCACGCAGCGAACGCACCACAGTTTCCACTTCCGGTAATTCTGGCATGAACCCATTATAACACGCCACCGCGCCAATTTGACCTCCAGTTTGCGCCACTTTGTGATATAATCAACCCATGCAACAATGGTCACTCAAATATCGTCCGCACAAATTTAGCGAGCTGGCGCTTGATGACGTCCGCACACAAATGGCGCGCTTCGAGAGCGACAACAATTTCCCTCGCACGCTGCTTTTCACCGGCCCCAAAGGCACCGGCAAGACGTCCACCTCCCGCATCATCGCCGCCATCCTAAACTCACCAGCCAATCGCGAATCCGTTGAAAAATACTATTTACAAGGTAGCGATGACACACCCCGTCCGCCTTTGGCCGACCCAGAGACCAACGACAGCCAAGTCGCCCAAATTTTGCAAGGCCAAAGTTTCGCTGTGGTGGAAATGGACGCCGCCTCCCATCGGGGCATTGATGACGTCCGCCTCATCCAAGATCAAATCAGTGTCCCACCCACCGTCAGCCCCATTTTGGTTTACATTCTTGACGAAGTCCACATGTTTACGACAGAAGCCTTCAATGCCTTGCTTAAAATTTTAGAAGAGCCGCCTGCCCACGTTTTTTTCATTTTGGCCACCACCGAATTCCACAAAATTCCCGCCACCGTGGTCAGCCGCTGCCGGGTGATTCACTTCCGTCAAGCTCGCGACGACGAGCTAGTCGCGGTTTTCCAGCGTATTTTGCGAAGCGAAGGTCTCACTGCCCAGCCCGAAGCGCTCGCCGAAATTGCCCGTCTAGCTGACGGCTCCTTCCGTGACGGCGTCAAATATTTGCAAACCGTCGCCGAAAGCGGCTGCATCGACCTAGAGCACATCGCCCAAGTCCTCTCCGGCAGCCATCGCCAGCAAATTGACGAACTCATCCAACTGATTTTACACAAAAATGCACTAGGCGTGACGCAGTTTTTTGGCCGCTTGCGTGCCCAAAACGTTGACGCCGGCTTTTTTACCAAAAGCCTTTATCACTTTTTGTACGAGCAAGTCGTGGCCAACGTCAAAGGCGAACCCAATCTGGTCCTTAATGACAAGCAAGCCCGTTTCCTGCTGCGGACATTGATGACGCTGCCGCCCACAGACAACCTGCCGTATCTCAATTTAGAGCTCGCCCTGCTTGATATGCTGGCCGCCACCAAAAAATAAGCTTCATTCTGGGGAAAAAGTGAGTCACGGGCGGGATTCGAACCCGCGAATCCAAGGTTTTGCAGACCCGGCCATTAATCCACTCTGGTACCGCGACATTGTCACTATTATATCATA
>JAFRKU010000080.1 GCA_017431585.1 bacterium
GACCATCTCAGCCAAAATTGGGCCAAGCTCCATACTCAATTACACGCCTATACCGCCACCGTTTTCCAAAATCAAGCCGGTCAGCCCAGCGACGAACTTGCCGTCATCGCCCAAACGCTCGCTGCTACCCAGGATGTCAGCAAACGCACCGCTACTGCCCTCGCGTCTGCCCATGCCGAACTTAATCAGTTGGCCACCACCGACCAAATCGACACTTTTCAAGCCGTCTTGAAAGAAGTTGACGATCAATTGTCGCTACTTAGCGATTATCTGGGTTTTTGGCAAGCCCTCGCCCTACCTGGCGCCCACCAAATTACCCTGGTGCAGCTGGATAATCACACTCCTCGCACCGGCGGCGGCACCGTCGTTGGCTTTGATAATTTGGTCATGCGTGACGGCCGCCTCGAAAGCGCCACCTATGCCACCGCCAGTCAAGCCGCCGAACTCTCCAAAATCGCCGCCAATCTCCCCGCCGCTCTCACTGATGCCCTCAACCAAACCAATCTGGACGCCGACGATTTCTCGCCTTTAGCCAACGTCACTTTTGATCGCTCTTTCGCCGACGCCACCCCCGTTTTGCGTCAAGTCGTCGCTAGCGCTTACAATTTCAATGCCGATCTCGTCGTTGCTGTCAATGAAGGTGCGCTTTCCGCCTGGAGTCAACTTTTCGCTGTTGCGCCCCAGTTATCCGCCGTTCACCAAGCTCTCGCTGTTGCCACCCCAGATCAGCTCACCGCCTTTTGGCAATTGCTCACCAGTGAACTTGACCAGCGTACCTTTCAATTCGCCACCACTGACGCCAGCCTGGATCAAGCCCTCGCCACCCACAATCTGTATACCGACGCCGCCCGCATCAAATGTCCCAATTTTGACACCAAAGTTTGCTACCTGGATGCCTTCTCTCAGTCGGATAATTACCTCACGCCCGCCTTACTTACCCAGGAAATCACCCATCAAGTCACGCTTAGCCTGGAAAAAACCACGCACCAGCGCCACCTTGTTCTCACCAATCAGTCCGAAACCACCGCTGCCGTCGATTTCTGGCGTCTCAATCTGCCCACCGGCGCTCAAATCGTCAGTCTCAACCGTGACAATCGCGCTTTTGAGCTGACTGATGGCGCTTATTTGCTCCGTCTTGGGCCCGGCAGCACCACCACGCTGGATATTACCTACGAAATCCCCCGCCCCATCACCAGCTCCGATTTCACTTACAGTTTGTATCACGCTGTTCAGTCTGGTTTATCCGACCAAAACGTCAAACTCGTGGTCAAAAACAATCTCCCCTACTCGCCCCAGCTTATCACCCCGTCAGCGGTGACCAGTGGCAACGATATTCGCTTTACCACGCTCCCCGGTCGCAATTTCCTGGGAGCTGTAGTTTACTAGTGTTAGTTTTCGGCCAGTCAGTAAAATATTTTGCGCTGGCCACAAACCCATGCTCCACGTGCGGCCTCCCAGGTTAAATTTATGCTCCACGTGCGGCCTACTCGAGGAAAACAAGTTGGTCAAAATTGCTCCCCCGAATGGCACTTTTTGTGATATAATACACCAATCGCATTTAGAAAGACTTTATGGATAAACACATCTTAACCGTCACTGCTCGTGATTTAAAAACCAAACCGGCGGCCATGCGTCGCGAAGGTCAGCTTCCTCTCAATGTTTTCGGCCGTGGCCAAAGTCAAGCTTTCGCCGCCAGCACCAAAGACACCGCCAAGCTACTCGATCAAATTAGCGAAAGCACTGTTTTTTATTTACAGGCCGGCAAAAAAGAGCTGCCCGTCATGCTCGAAGAAATCCAACGCCACCCAGTGACGGATCAATTGTTACACGTCTCCGCTCGCCAAGTCGATCTCAAACAAAAAGTCACCGCCGCTATTCCGGTGGAAACCGTTGGCACTTTCAATGTGCCTGGCGCGATTTACCAGTTGGTCCAAGACGAAATCGAAGCCGAAGGCTTGCCTACCGATTTGCCCGAAAAATTTGTCATCGATTTGTCCAAATTTACCGCCATCGGTGACGAAGTTCACTATGCTGACTTGGACTTCGACCGCTCCAAAGTCACTCTTCAAGTCGATAACGAACACGAACCGGTGTTGGTCGTCAACGAACTCAAAGAAGAAGTCGAACCAGAGGAAAAACCGGCCGAAACCGCCGAAGCCACTGAGTCTGCCGCCGAAGAAGCCGCGCCCGCTGCTTAAGCTTAATTACTCTTTTTCTTCTTGCGCTAGCACCGGTACGCTCTCGCGCCTTCCCCACTCGTGCACTATTTGCTCGATTGTCTCGCCGTCACCGTACAAATGCAAAATTTGTCGCGTCCGTGTGCCCCGAAAAACCAACTCCACTCCCCCGCTCAACTGTCGGATTTTCATCCGATGTTGGCCACTGGGTAAACCGGTTTTGATTTCCCCCGGCGAAATCCCGATCCCGTTTTTCTCCAAAACCTTCACCACTGGCTCCAACCCCTCGATAATCGTGGTGTGTCGCCCTCGTCTGCTCATGGTCTGATGAAATACTCGCTATTCGGATCCATCAGCCACGCTTGTTGAATCCACTGATCATAAGCCACCCTTTGGCCCACGTGATAATAAAGCAGCGCTAAATCAAGCTTTTCGCCCTGACTCAATTCCGCTTGTTGCCACGGAGTCAAACTGTCCACCTTGGTTAAAAACTCCACAATTTCCTCATCAGTCAACCGAATTACGCCACTGCCTGTCGCCGGCGCCACCATCCCGGGCCAGCGCGTATTATCGTCAATTTTCATTGATACATCAGTCAAAAGTGGAGTAGGGGAGTCGCTTGTTGCCGTCGTTTCGCTTATCGGTACTTGTCGGCGGATTTTGCTCACCATCGCCATTGATATCAGCAGTGTCACCACTAAAATTGCCGTCGCTAGCCATCCGGCCGCCACCATCAGATAGTATTTCACTCGCAAATTCAGCGGTAGCTTGTCGATTAATACCAAAATCTCGTAATAAACTTTATCAAAAAAACTATTGATATGTCGGCCCAAAAAGCCAATCACGTCCGTCACTTGCGACCCAATCAGCAACAAAGCGTAAAAAGGCACCAGTGGCACATTGTACCAATTGCTCGCCAGCGCTTCGCTCCTAGACACTGGGCCAGTCGCATCCCGCGAGGAATTGCTCACCATTTTCTACTGCCTTTCCCAGCTCTTGCCAAATCGCTTGTGTCACAAACGGCATAAACGGCTGCCACAATTTCAAGTAAGTCTCCAAGCCCGCCGCCAGCAGGGTAGAGGAGAGCTGACCAGCTTTGCACTTTTCAATCGCTTCATCGCAAAAATAATGCCAAAAACTGTCATACAATCGATCAGCCGCCAGCCCCGGTTTGTAATTTGCCAAAAGCTTCGCTCACGTCTGTCACAATTTGCTTGATTTGCCGGCTAAATTCCTCATTTACCTTTTGACTGCCCGCGCTGTCTTTTTGCTCATCTGTCAGCATTTGGCTAAACCGCGCCGCGTTCCACAATTTATTGGTCAAATTGCGCGCCGCCTTAAAATCTTGCTCGCCGATGGATTTATCCTGGCCCGCGCTCGAGCGCACCACCAGCGCAAACCGTAGCGCGTCTGCCCCGTATTTGTCCGCCACCTCCAGCGGATTGATCACGTTGCCCTTGGACTTGCTCATTTTCTGGCCCTTGCTGTCGCGCACCAGCCCGTGCAAATACACACGAGAGAAAGGTAATTTTCCGGTTTCAAACTGCCCCATCATTAGCATCCGCATCACCCAAAACGGCAAAATGTCGTAGCCGGTTTCCAGCACGCTTGTCGGATAAAATCGCTCGAAGTCCCCCGGCTTGTTCGTCATCAGTGTTACAAACGGCCATTGTGCCGAGCTAAACCAAGTATCAAATGTGTCCGTTTCTTGAATATAACCGTCCAAATCCGTCTTTTCTAGTTCGATCACAAATGCACAGTCTATCGGTGCGTCGACGCTTTGTAGACCTTTTTTAACAAGTTTTAGGTCATAAACCGGCAAAATGTCTTTCAGTAAGCCGGTTATCAAAAACCGTCCGTCAGCGATTTCTTTAGACAAAACTTGATCAATATCAGCTTTTTTGTCCTTTTTATCAAGCAAAAATGACACTTGAATTTCCGAATTCTCGTCCACTTTGTACCACACTGGCTGGCGAATGCCCCATACAATTTGTCGGCTAATGTTCCAATCGCGCAAATTAGTCAGCCAATTGCGCAAAATTTTATCGTAACCTGTCCCGTATACCGTGATCTCGCCCGCATCTAATTTTTCAATGATTGGCGCCGCCAAAGGCTTCGTTTTGATGAAAAATTGCGCCTTCGGCAAAGGCTCCAGTGTCCGCCCACACCGGTAGCAGCAAGATAATTGGTTTTCATATTTGTCATCAATATGATCAATCAAACCCATCTCTTGCATTTTCGCCACAATCGCCTCGCGCGCCGCCGCCACGCTCATCCCCGCGTAAGGCCCGGCAGTTGTCGTCATTTTCCCCTGGAAATCAATCACTTGGATAGGGGAGGGGAGTTCATCTTTGTGCCGTTGCCACACCGCAAAATCATTGTGGTCGTGATACGGCGTGATTTTCACCACCCCCGTCCCAAACTCACGCTCCACGTATTCGTCGGCAATCACTTTCACCTGGAAAGGTCCGTTCACACCCTGGACCGTGATTGTCTGTCCTATGTATCGGGCGTAGCGCTCGTCGTCCGGATGGACCGCCACTGCCGTGTCGCCAAATTTGGTTTCCGGCCGTGTTGTGGCCAACACAAACGGTCCGTACTTGATGTAATAAAGCGGTGTTCGCGCCGTTTTGTGTTTCACCTCCAAGTCAGAAAACGCCGTCCCGCATTTGGTGCAATAGTTCACCAGCTGCATATCACGGTACACCAACTTTTCCCGGTGCAGGTGTTGAAAAGTCTGTAACACCCGCGCCACCACGTCGCTATCCAACGTGTACTTAAATCGCGACCAATCCAGACTAAAGCCTAGTCGTTCCAACTGTTGTCGTGCTACCTGCTTGTTTTCTTGCACGTAGTCCCACACCATCTGGTACAACGTATCCCGGTCAAATTGAAACCGCGATTTACCCGCCTTTTGCAGCTTTTTTTCAAACACAAATTGAGTTTCAATGCCCGCGTGGTCTGCCCCAGGTAGCCACAAGGTGTCGTCGCCTCGCATCCGATGAAACCGCACCAAAATGTCTTCGATGGTGTACATTGCGTGCCCCACGTGAAGCGGGTCGTTGGCGTTGGGCGGCGGCAAAACCAGGCTAAAATAGCCTGGTTTTAAGCGACCAGCCGCCGGCTGGTCGCTAGGCGTGTT
The DNA here is from genome assembly GCA_017431585.1 of bacterium. Classification (GTDB taxonomy): domain Bacteria; phylum Patescibacteriota; class Microgenomatia; order UBA1400; family PJMF01; genus RGIG2560. The sequence continues at coordinate 5,320 of JAFRKU010000080.1, forward strand.
CACGCCCGCCACCGCCCACGCCTCATTGATTTTTTGCTCGTATAATTTGTGATCGTACTTGCTGTCCATGTTGTCCATTCTAACACATTTTCGCTTACTTGACAAATTGCCCACATTATGATATAATGTCCACAACTTTTGGGATCTACCCATCACCCCTATCAGTTTTCTGGTGGGGGTCAAATTTTATTAGATTAATTAAACTATTTACGATTGTTTGATAATCGTTATTTGTTACCTCTCCGAGTATGTGGTCTAGTCGTTTGACGCTAAATGCTCGTGTCTGTGCCAACAAGGCCACAATTTCTCGCTTTTGAAAGTTAAAAACACGATACCATGATCCAGTGTGTATCTTGGTGCTCAAAGGAATCCCCAAAAAGAATTTTTTGTTAAACTTTTTCACAACCAATACGGGCCGAATAAAATTTTCACCCTTGCCGTACTCCTCAGAACCTAGATTTTTTCCAATCTTGCACCACCAGACTTGTCTCTCTTTAAAATTATAATTTACAGCCCGTTCCTGTAAAATCTTCTTTTTCTCATTCCACTGATCAAACAATTCTTCTTCTTTCACAATATACCATATTATATCACACTCACCATGCTCCACGTGGAGCATTTTGTGCTCCACGTGCGGCCGTCCAGGCGAAAATCGCGCTCCACGTGCGGCCTACTCGATGAAAACGCCTTTCACAATTGTTATTACTTTATTTTCCTCACCCGCGCCCGCCGTCGGTATGATATAATACCCCAATAGGGGAAAGGAGTTCTATGCTACGATTGGTCAAAGAGGGTTTAACTTATGACGATGTTCTCCTTGTGCCCGCCCGCTCCGATGTTTTGCCCCGCGACGTTGACCTCCACACCCGCCTCACCAAAAAACTCAAACTCAATATCCCCCTCATGTCCGCCAGCATGGATACCGTCACCGAATCTCGCCTCGCCATTGCTATGGCTCGCCTGGGTGGCATCGGCATCATCCACAAAAACATGTCGATTGAAGCTCAAGCCGAGGAAGTCCGCAAAGTCAAACGCTCCGAACACTCCGTCATCGCCGACCCCTTCCGTTTAAGTCCCGACCAATTACTCTCGCAAGCTCAAGAACTCATGGTCCGCTATCAAGTTTCCGGTTTCCCGGTCGCCAATCCTGACGGCAAGCTGGTTGGCATCATTACCCATCGTGACATCCGTTTCCAAAAAGACCTCAATCAGCCGGTTTCCGCCGTTATGACCCGCAATCCCGTCAGCGCTCCCATCGGCACTTCGCTTTCAGAAGCCAACGAAATCTTGGCTGCCCACAGAATCGAAAAATTGCCCTTGGTCGATGACCAAGGCAAACTTCAAGGTCTCATTACCATCAAAGACATTCTCAAAGCCATCGAATACCCCGACGCTGCCAAAGACGACGCCGGCCGGTTGCTCTCTGGTGCCGCCGTAGGCGTCACGCCTGACGTTCTCGAGCGCACCGCTGCGCTAGTCGAAGCCGGCGTGGACGTCATCACCGTTGACACCGCCCACGCCCATTCCCAAGGCGTCATCGACACTCTCAAAAAAATCAAAACTCAATTTCCGCACTTGCAAGTCATCGTTGGCAACGTCGTCACTGCTCAAGCTACTCGTGAACTCATCGCCGCCGGCGCCGATTGTGTCAAAGTTGGCATCGGCCCCGGCTCCATTTGCACCACTCGGGTCGTGGCTGGCGTGGGTGTGCCTCAAATTACCGCCGTCGCCGACTGTGCCGAAGCCGCCGCCGAATCCCAAACGCCTATTATCGCTGACGGTGGCATCAAATATTCCGGTGACATCGCCAAAGCCATCGCCGCCGGCGCCAACGTCTGTATGCTCGGCAGTATGTTGGCCGGCACCGAAGAAAGCCCCTCTGAAACCGAAACCTATCAGGGACGCAAATACAAAGTCTATCGCGGTATGGGCTCCCTGGCCGCCATGAAAAAAGGCAGCGGTGACCGCTACGGCCAAGCCGGCGCCAAAAAACTCGTGCCCGAAGGCATCGAAGGCCGCGTCCCCTACAAGGGCGCCCTCGAAGACGTCATTTTCCAGCTCCTCGGCGGCCTGCGCGCTGGCATGGGCTACTGTGGCTGTCACACCATTGATGACATGCGCTCCAGAGCCGAATTTGTCAAAATTTCCAGTGCTGGCCTGCGCGAAAGCCACCCGCACGATGTCCAAATCACCAAGGAAGCTCCCAACTATTCCATCAGTAGCAAGTAGCAAATCCTATATTATATCACATTATGTCAAATTTGTCAAGTTTTTCTCACCAGACGGTCGTCATCCTCGATTTTGGCGGTCAAACGGCCATGCTCATCGCTCGCCGTGTCCGCGAAGCCCATGTTTTTTGCGAAATTCTCCCTTGGCACACGCCGCTGGCAGACATTAAAAAACGCTCTCCCATTGGCATTATTTTCAGCGGTGGTCCCGCTTTTGTCACCGACGAGGGCGCACCTGCCGTCGATCCGGCGCTCTATGACCTCGGCGTACCTATTTTGGGCATTTGTTACGGCTGTCAGCTTCTAGCCCACCAGCTCGCCGGCCGAGTGGAAGTTGGCACCGTCCGTGAATACGGCCGGACCAATTTGCGCCTCACCTCAGCAGGGCAGGGGAGTGCTCTCTGGAAAAATATTGATGGATCAAGCATTTGTTGGATGTCACATACTTCCTATGTCGCCCAGCTGCCCGCTGGTTTCGCCGCTCACGCCACCACCGATAATTGTCCCTCCGCTGCCTTCGGCGACGACGCTCGCCGTCTCTACGGCGTCCAATTCCACCCCGAAGTCACCCATACCGCCTGTGGCCGCCAGCTCTTGCACAATTTCATGTATGATATTTGCCACGCCACCGGCGACTGGGATATGTCCCATGTCGCCACCGAAATTATTGCTGATTTAAAGGCAAAAATTGGTGACAAACCGGTCTTGTGTGCCCTCAGTGGGGGAGTGGACTCCTCAGTCACTGCTACCTTAGTAGAAAAAGCCGTCGGCGACCAGCTGACTTGTGTTTTCGTTGATACTGGTCTGCTTCGCTCCGGCGAAGTCAGCGAAGTCGTAGACGCTTTCTCCGCCAGCTCGCGCGCCCGACTGATCACCGCTGACGCTAGTGATCAGTTCTTATCTGCGCTCGCTGGCGTCACCGATCCGGAAGCCAAACGCAAAATCATCGGCGAACTTTTCATCCGCACCTTCGAAGCCGAAGCCAAAAAAATCGGCCACGTCAACTTTTTTGTCCAAGGCACCATTTACCCGGACGTCATTGAGTCAGGCTCGCCCACCTCCGCTCGCATCAAATCGCATCATAATGTCGGCGGCTTGCCCGAAGTCATCGATTTTGACGACATCGTCGAGCCACTACGCTCCCTTTTCAAAGACGAAGTTCGCGCCCTCGGCCTGGAACTCGGCCTCCCGGAAAACCTCGTTTATCGCCAGCCCTTTCCCGGGCCAGGTTTGGCCATTCGCATCATCGGCGACATCACTCGTGACAAACTGGACATCTTGCGCGCCGCGGACAAAATTTTCCGTGACGAAGTCGCCGCCGCCGGCCTCCACCGGGAACTCAGCCAATATTTTGCCGTGCTCACCAACCTGCGCTCCGTGGGTGTTATGGGCGACGAGCGCACTTACGACTACGTCTTGGCTCTGCGCGCCGTCATCACCACCGATTTCATGACTGCCCAAGCCGCCCACTTGCCTTACGAACTGCTGGAAAAAGTGGCCGGTCGCATCGTCAACGAAGTTAAACACATCAATCGTATTGTGTATGAAGTCACGTCGAAGCCGCCTTCGACGATAGAATGGGAATAATATGACATACTTAGAAATCATTGATGGACAGCCCAAAGTTATCAACGTCACCGACGACAAAGACCTGGTGATTACCGACGAGCAATCGGTTACCGACTTAATCATGGCTTGTCGCGAACAAGAAATCGATAAAATTATCATTGATAAAAAGTTTGTTACACCGGCCTTTTTTGAATTTAATTCTCCCGTCCCGGAAACTTTGAGCAAGCACTTCGAAAGTTTTCAAATGCGCCTGGTCATTTTTGGCGACTTTCCTCATCAGGCCAAACTCCAAGAGTTGGCCGATCGCCTCGAAGTGGTCACTTTCGCTCCGTCTCGTGAAGCCGCCTTGGCCGTGTTTCGCCACTGATAACTGATGTTGAACGCGCGGTAACGCGCGCCCCCCCCACAAAAAGCCCCCTTTCGGGGGCCATCCTCTGTTCCAGACTGACTCTAATGCTCTAATGCGTGGCGTCAAACTCCGCGCAATCCATCAGGGCGTCGCTAATCTGCTGCTCGCGCCACCGTTGCGCTCGCGCCCACCACTCTTGGTAGGCCACCAGCAGCTCCCATAAGCCACCTTTAGCCTCAGCGGCCTCAAAAACCGGCCACAATGGTCCCGGACGAAACTTCATGCCGTGCTTCTTGCTGGGCACCATGACGCCTCGCCACTCCGGCTCGATCTCGTGCAAATACTCCACCACCTCCACGTCGCCGTAGGTCACGTGGGTGTGCGGTATCCGTGTCCCATCGTCCACTCGCCCGGGCGGGGCAATCAGTTCCTTGTGCTCGCCCCACACGTGCATTCGCCACAAGCCCACGTCGCTTAAACGCCACTCCACGTGCTTGCTCACGTCGCGATAGCGCCAGTCTAGCCTGCCGTCTTCACTCATCAGCTGCGGAAACTCAAAAGGCAAATAGGGCGTCAGCCACTCGTGCGCTTCCATAATTTCGCGCCTGCCGTTGGCAAACTCCACCACCATGGCTCGGCGCACCTCTCGCGACAGCACCACCGGCCGATACCACGACCAGGTTTTCGCCTGAATTTCCCGGCGCGACCACAAATTTCCCGGCCGCCGGCTTTGCAGCCACACTCGCCCGGCCAAATCCACGCTCGTCTGGCATTCCGGACGCACCCGAGTTTCAAACAGCAGAATAAACGTCGACCACTCCAGGTAGAAATGCCACCGCCGCCGCGGCCGCTGGGGTAACATAATTTCGGCTGCGGCTCGCAGTTCGCTCGCCAAGATTGCCGGCGCACCATCGCCCAGGCTTTTGGCTCGCGCGTCCAGCCATCCCGCTTGTAGCCCCAGACAATCGGCAATCGCCTCGTCTGCCAGCCACCGGGTCGGCACCACTTCCACTCGCTCTCCGTCGTGATCAGGGACGACCACCACGAAGTTCTTGCCGACGCGTCGCACTAATTCGCGCGCGTCATCAATCCGTATCCACCTCTCAGACATGCATATACCTCCTTTTGTCAGTCCAGTTGTCAAAGAACGCGTTGCACTTGTCAACACCTATATTATATCACACCTATGCAAACATCGTCACTTTAGCACCCCTTGCCTGGAGACTGCTAGC
>JAFRKU010000081.1 GCA_017431585.1 bacterium
AGCGTTGGTATGCGCACCCAGAGTGCTGGTGCTGCCGTAAACGTGGACTTCCCTAATCATGGCGCTGGGAGCGGTCAGCCAGGGTAAATGAGATAAAATTTCTGGTGAATCAACTGTTTTTGGCAGTGAAAGCCGCAAAAAGCCAACGATTTTGTGCTCGGGGGTGACAAATTGCAAAAAATATTCGTCGCTGACGTTGGTGGCATAGTGGATTTCGTCAAGAGTTAATTTAGCTGGATCGATGGTCTCATTTTTGATTTCGCGGCTGCGGATTTCTTGGGGCTTGATGTTTTGTTTGGCCAATTCATGGTCCACTAGATGGCGAAAATTGGTGTGTTTATTGCCAGCGACGATATCATGGCTGGAAAAATCGCGAATCATCCGAGTAATTCTGGTGTATGGTGGCGTAGCGGTCACGTTGGCCACTAAAACTGTCAGCAGTTGCTCGCTGGTGTACGGCTGGTAGCGGCCGGCTTCGTACAGATGGTACAAAGGCGCGCTGCGCAGCAGCGCGCAAGGATACAGCTTGATTTCATCGGGTAAAAATCGCTTGTCGCTGACAAACTGGGCAAAGTCATGGATATCGCCCTCTGGCGGGGCGGCGAGTAAGTTGGCCATGAAATGGGCATGGATTTTAAAACCAAACAGACGTAAAATGGCGAAAGCTTGGGCAATAGTAGCGCTGGTAAGATGGCGACCATTGAGACGTAAGATGTCGTCGTTGACGCTTTGGACGCCGAGTTGGATTTTGGTGGCGCCCAGGCGGCGATATGCGGCGGCGGCCGCCGGCGTGATACAATCCGGGCGCGTTTCGATCACCAGACCAACGTTGCGATGGGCGGCGGTGACATTGAGATCTTGCTGTCGAGCTAGCGTGGCCCAGGTGGCAGTTTGAAACTGGGATAAAGTTTGTTCGCGATGCGAGCCTAAATAGACTTGCTGGGCAGTGCGATTGTAATTTGTGTGACCGTTGTCAATTTTTTGCTGGTGTACAGCCATAATTTTGGCATTGTTTTGAGCGTTGGCGCTGAGGGGTAAATCACTCTGGCTCAAGGTTTCGTAAAATTGGCGCCGCCGCTCCACTTCGTCGCGGTGGTGACCGAAAAGATTGAGGGCGTGAAAAACTTGACTGACAAACCAGAGACGATAAGCCAGTGGATAGGCGTCCCAAGTGCCGCCTAAAATAATGATTTCAATTTTATCCAAAGGGTGGCCCATTTGCGACAAAGTGTCTAGACGGGAGCAGATTTGCAAAAGCGGATCGAAGAAGTTGGCTTCGGCGCGGGCAGCGCCTGGTTCGTTGGCTAGATAGCTTTTGGGCATACGCACGTCTGAGGGACAAAAAATACACTCGCCTGGACAGGGCCAGGGTTTGGTGAGCAAGGTGACGGTGGCCACGCCCGAAAGGGTGCGGATGGGTTTGACTTGCAGCCAAGCGAGTACTCGATTTCGGACTGATTCATCGGTGTTTTGCCAGTGGATGTCTGTGGGCAGAGCGCTTAAAACTTGAGCTTTGGTGGGCAGTGGTTGGTGATGTTTTTTGGCCCACTGACGGCTGAGGCGCAAAAAATCTTGTGGCGTCAATGAATGGGCGGCATTGGCGGCGAAGGCAATTAAACTGGCGATTAATTCGGACATATTATATATTATACCACGGTGTGATATAATAGCTTTATGTATTATCGGACGCAAGCGGCTAATTTGGTGGCGCGCGACAATGAGTTTTATCGCCAACACGCCAGTGAGTTTGCGCGCACACGGCAGCATTTTTGGCCCGGCTGGGAGCGATTGCCAGTAAGCGAGGGCATGCGTGTGCTGGATGTGGCGTGCGGCACGGGGCGGTTGTATCGGTGGTTGCAGACGAAATTGGACAATTTTTCTTATTTAGGTTTGGACAATTGTGCCGAGCTGTGGCAAGCGGGCGGCTTACCGACTGAATTATTTTGCCCGGTGGATTTGCTGGCAGAGTACCAAGAAGGGCATGTAGCGGCGTGGAGTCGGCAAGTGCCAGCGGCGGATTTGGTGGTGGTGATGGGTTTTTATCACCATGTACCGCAACCCGAGTGGCGAGCGTGGCTGATGGAGGATTGCTGGCGGGCGGTGGCACCGGGCGGGTGTCCGGCGGTGAGTGTGTGGCAATTTGAGCGCGAGTGCCCGCAACTGATGAAACAAAAATTGACCAATGAAGACTATTTGCTGTCGTGGCAAGGGAGTGACGAGGGCGTCCGTTTTGCGCATGCTACCTCTGGCTGTGAATTGATACAGTTGACACAAAACTTGCAACGGCTCGGTGGCCAATTGGTGGATGACTTTGTGGCCGACGGCAAAAATGGACGGACGAATCGATATTTGGTGTGGCGAAAGCTGACATGAAATTGCGTGTGCCAAAAGCGGATTTGTGTGGTATAATTGACTCTCTTTAACAAATTGCCCGATCGTCTAATGGCAGGACAGCAGCCTTTGGAGCTGTATATCCTGGTTCGAATCCAGGCCGGGCATC
>JAFRKU010000082.1 GCA_017431585.1 bacterium
ACAGGGCGTAAGCGAGCGTCGTCGAGTTAACGGTAGAACTCCACCAGTACGAATCCGCGCCCTGGTTGTAGAGCGACCCACTGCCGGCGAGGCCGGCGATCATACTTTTAGTGGTGGCGTTCCAACCGTTGGCACCGGTGGTTCTAAAGAATGACCAGGCTGTACCACAGGTTCCGGAAGCGCAACCATTGGAAACACTACTTCCCTGTATCTTATCCGCGAGTACCTGGAACTCACCCCCGCTGCCACCCGAAGGAACATGCCAACCCATCGGACAAATATCATGAACAGCGGGGGTGGTTCCATTCGAAAAAGCTGATTGGGGATTGTGGGCGGAATAACTGCCATTGTAAACGGCGGTGGCGTTATTCATAGTCGCTTCCCAATTGTAAAAGAGGCCGTCATAAGCGGAGCCGGGAGAGCGACACAATCCCTGATAAGTCACACCGCCATAAGTGCCCACATAGCCGGAGGCAGAAGAAGTATCATTGCTATTGAAAGAAGTGGCGGTGCAATTGGTGCCTAAATTGAGATTTTGGGCCATCCAGCAGTGGCCATCGGGGTATTTGCGGACGAAATACGTCTGGCCGTCGCGGGCGTCTTTGAGACAGACCGTGGAGCCGGTGGTGGAGGCATTGGTGGCCGTGAGGCTATCACAATCCGTCCACTCTTGCATGATGCCGATGGGATTGGCGCAGGCGTGGGAGACGGTGGCGTGGGCGGTCGTATTGCAATTATAGGTGCCAGCTTGGGCAAGAGGGAAAGATTTGGTGTACATGCTGGTGAAATAGCCGCTGTCACAATAGCAAACTTCGGTATTTAAAGTGGCGTGATCGCCACAAAGGGCGTCGGCGGCCACGCAGTCGCCATCGTTGCTCGACCAAGTGTAGCCGGTGGGGCAGGTCATTTGGAAGCCGATACAATTGTCTGAGTCATCGCAGCAAGTCATGGTTTCGTTGTCAAAATTGGGATAGGTGGACGGGCAGAGCTCGCAGCTGCCCGAAGAGGAGCCGACGGCGGAGCTGGATTGGTACTCCGCGGCGGAAACTTTGATGTACGCGCCTAAAGGGGCGCGCGAGACCAAGGCGGTCTCGGCGGCCACCGTGTCAGGTGAGCTAGCAGTCCACAAGGGAAGCAGCAATGATAAAATTGCGACGGAGAAATAGTGGTCTGCTCTGACAGACGATAGTGTGCGGTCCATGGTTGGCCTTTCCGCTTACTTTGTACATATTGTAGCCTGGCGCGCGCTGATGAGGGCGGACACATCTCGTTTGCAGTCGAGATGGGGGCGGTGTATGCTCACCGCCACGGCCGCGAGCGGCACCTGACGCGAAAATATGATAGCACACAGGCGAGAGAGTTGTCAAGGGGGGAGGACGCTTGACAGAGGCCCGGGCGGGATGGTATAATCGGGCATTATGTCGCAGACTGTCACGATTAATCAAGGTTTATCTCGCGAGGAGCGGGTGCGGTTGTCTTATGCTCAGCCGAGCGTCGGTGTGCCAGAGAGTATTGATGCCACTCGGATGTCACGCGAGGAATTGGTGGCCCACGTGATGGCGGGGTATGAAGATTATCTGGCGGGACGAACCATACCGGCCGATGAAGTTTTTGAAGAGATTAGACGAGATTTGAAATCTGGCAAAATTTTTGCCGAGTTTGATTAGACAATGAAAACATATAGTCTAGAAGTAACCCGTTGGGCGCGACAGGATTTGAGAAGTATTGCTTGGTATTTAGCAAAGAAATCAGGCTCGATTGATTTTGGGATAAATTATACTGACCGGATTGAAAATAACCTGTCACGCTTGTGTGTCAATCCGCACCATCAAATCATTGACGAGCCGCCGTTTCGAGAGGCGGGCTTGCGCCGATATACCATCAAAAATTATGTCGCCTATTATTTGATTGATGAAGACAGCAATCGAGTCGTGGTCCTGGCGGTGCTGTATGGTGGACGTTTCTGGCAGCGGTTGCTGCCTGAGCGGATGCGAGCGTGGCAAAGCCGTAGACAGCGGACACTAGTACGGGTGACAGCGAGGATACGGTGACGGGCGGGGCGAGCGCCACCGTGGCTAGCCGCTAGTCGCGAAAAATGCCTTTCAATCAAGATTTTTTGCCTCTTGACAAATTAGTGTACTTATGATATAATTATAGGATATATGTGGCGACTTTGGGCTGGCTGGACGTGGCTGGTGGTGACCTGTGTGTTTTTACTGATGGCAGACACGCTGGCGGCGCAATATTATGCCCCGGCTCAGTGGGCCTGGCCTGGCGAGCGTCTGGCCGAAGAGGCCGACTGGACACCAGAGGTGAAGACGGTGACTGGCGAACCGGTGGCCAGTGCGGGGGCGCAAACGGCGGATGCCCGGGCGCTACTGGTGGCCAATTTTATCGAGCGCAACGATCGCGCCCACGACTCGCCGCTGCAGCCGTATGATTACTGGGGCGAGTTTTTTGTCCAGGTAGCGGACGAATACGGCTTGGATTTCCGGCTGCTGCCGGCTATTGCCCGCAAAGAGAGTACTTTTTGCAAAAGTAACATCGCCCGGACGTATTATAATTGTTTCGGCTACGGGGTGCCGGCCAGCGGGATTACGGAGGCGGGCAAGTTTAGCAGTTTTGAAGAGGGCATCCGGACGGTGGCCGCCTCGCTTAAACGCAATTACATTGACCAAGGGCTGACGGATCCGGTATCCATCATGTATAAGTATTGTCCGCCTTCTGACGGGAGCTGGTCGCGCAATTTGAATCAGTGGCTGGCGGAAATGCGCTACGACGACAAAAATTCGGGCCTGAGCGAGACCGGCAACGCCGATTTGACGGAATTTGTGGCCACATCCAGCGCAAAATGATGTATTGTGTATGAAAAATTACCCTCTTGACATATTTATAATTTGTGATATAATACTACATACCTTGGGAGGTCTTGCTCCTCACCGGGCGGGTACGTCCCAAGACGAGAAAATCCAAGTTCACTGGACAGGCTTGGATTTTTTCTGCCTGCAGGCCGGTGACGCGGGCCAGGGGCGGGTGTGGGCGCTGGCGAGCGCGGCGATGGGCCGCCGTCGGGGCGGACAAGCGTGGGTGACACGGGAAAGTGGGCGCCATGGCTGAAAAACGGTTGCGAGTGCTCGATTTTGCCCGCGGCAGCGCGATAATTTGTGTATGTATAGATCATGCCCTGGTCTGGAGCGGGGCAAATCAGGTGTATCCACTGGTCGCCAGTCTGGCGATTTGGTCGGTGGGGCCACTGCTGGCGCTGGCCGGGGCGACGATGTATCTGGCGGCGGACAAGAGG